>JAQUUY010000041.1:0-4721 GCA_028693645.1 Eubacteriales bacterium
GTGGTGGCGAAATCTACAGGAAGATTTTAAGCGTCTCAACCAGAATCATCAGGATTATCTTCGTGAATTCTATTCCGGCAGAGCGGATAAGGTGTTGAAATCCGTTGATTTTATTTTGCATAAGGATTTGTTCATAACATATTTGAAAGATTTTATTCAAGAGCTGCAAATGAATTCGACGAAGATCGAATCTACACTAAAGCGAGTGAGCGCCATAGTGGAAGACGAAGTATTGGATCTGGTAATCAAAAGTGAGTTAGAGATCCCGCATCCGAATTCGGAGCATAAAGAAGCATTAGAAAGTAACATCAATGAAAACGTAAGAGGCAAGTGGAAGGCATTAAAGAATTGGTTCGTGCCATACGGCAGCCGCCCAAGTGAGAGCAGTCAGGTGATGGAAATCACCAATGAGATCATACGAAAAATCATTCAGAACGCAGCACTGATTGTACAATTACAGAATTGGGGAATCAGCAGGAAGGATGACTATCAAAAATTTATTACTTTGTTTTTGAACTGCGAAAATGCAAACGAAGCACATAAGCTCGCGGCCCATGTGTTTGGGATACAGAACGTACAGCATTTCAAGGTAAACGGAGAACGTTCCACTGACAGCATCAACAGTAGCACGTATGATGAAGAGCCAATCGAGTTTGTACTAAAACCACACAACAGAACCTATCGGCCGAGAATCGACAAAGAAGGATTTGAAAACAAATCGATGGAAAAACTGGCTCAGAGAACAATGTATTTGCAGCAGGTAGAAGAAGATAAACGAATGGTCATGAAATATATCAAAGACAATCGACTGGAAATCGCTGCCATTGAGGACTGTATATCTGAGGTTACAAGAATCACTTTATTGCGATGGATATCAGCGGCAAATACCACCAGCACCAAAAAAGGTCATACGGAATACGGGCAGGAATATACGATCGTAAAGGGAAACGAGTTATGTACTTTGAAATGCGAAGACGGCGATCTGGTAATGCCGGCTTATGTCTTTGAATTTAAGGAGAACAAGCATGAATGAAGTAAGAACCTTAATTGAAAATTATTGGATCAATAAAGCCACGGATAAAGAGCTATATAACAAAACAAAACGTGAAATTGCGAAATACCGGCGATTTGTCACAGAACAACTTGGGTGGAGGCTGATCAACAACGAACGAATCCTGAAAATAGAGAAAATACCGGCGCACGCAGAAGCATTCATGGGAATCAGTGAGTTTGCAGACAGCAGCGACTATTGCATATTAAGTGCAGTATTGATTTTTCTCGAAGATAAAGAAGATAATGAGCAGTTCTTATTATCAGAATTAGTGGACATGATAGAAGTCCAGCTGAAAGAATATATGGAAGTGGACTGGACAAAATTTGTCCAGAGAAAATCTTTGATACGCGTGCTTCAATTTGCCGAGAAAAAAGGAATGATTGATGTGTATGAAGGCTCAAGCGACGGTTTTTCCGCAGGCGTCGAACATGAGGTGCTGTATGAGAATACCGGCCTTTCCCGCTATTTTGCAACAAACTTCGATTACGACATTTCCGGATTTTCGTCATACAATGATTTTGAAGTACAACAATTACAGGAAGTGGAGACAGACAGAGGACATTTTAGAATTAACAGAGCCTATCGGCAATTAGTAGCGGCACCGGCGATGTATTGGGTGGAAAATGACGACCAGGACTCCATTTATGTCAAAAACCAAAGACAATGGGTTCAAAAGAATCTGGACGATAATCTTGGCGGGCATTTACATCTTCACAAAAATGCAGCGTTTTTTGTCATGGAGGAAGACGATTGCTTTGGCGGCAAACACCCGAGAGATGCCATGATTGCAGAAATAGCGTTGATTGTCTGCGGAGAAATACGTGATCGCGTTAACGATGGCCTTCTAGTCAAAGAATATGATGAGCGTGTCATAATAAATGAGCGAAAATTGAAGGAGCTCATTGGTTTATGCAAGAAAAAATATGATTCCGGCTGGAGTAAAGAATACCGGGAAATGGAGTTGAGCAAGACTGTAGAGGAAGTTGCTTCTTATATGGAACACTGGATGATCCTTTCAAAATGCGGAGAGGATATCACGCTGCATCCGGCAGCAGGCAAAATTACAGGAAGATACCCGAAGGATTTCAACAGCAAGGAGGCAGCAGATGAATGATCGTTGGCGAATGAATCGAATGGGGTTTGTGAATTTCTGGCTGTATGATGAAGAAACATTTGCTTTTTCAGACGGAAAGTTATTTTTGCGTGGTGCGAACGCCTCCGGAAAATCAATTACAACACAAAGCTTCATTCCTTTTATATTGGACGGAGACAGGAGCCCTAACAGATTGGATCCTTTTGGGTCAAGCGACAGAAAAATGGAGTACTATTTTCTTGGAAACGGTGAGAAAGAGGACGTAACCGGCTATTTGTTTCTTGAATTCAAAAAAGGAGATGCAGAGCAGTATAAAACCATCGGAATCGGTCAAAGAGCCCAAAAAGGAAAGCCCATGGGGTTTTGGGGATTTATAATATTGGATGGCAAGAGGATTGGACTGGATGTAAATCTGTATCAGGAGGTTGGGAGCAAGAAGATACCATATGCAAAGCAGGATCTTAAAAAGATTTTAGGCGAAAACAACATGATCGTTGATTCGCAGACGGAATATATGGAAGCAGTCAACAAATATGTATTTGGTTTTCCGCGGATCGAACAATATGATCAGTTTATTCGCCTGATGATCAAGGTAAGAGCGCCTAAATTATCAAGGGATTTTAAACCTACGAAGGTATATGAAATATTGAATGAATCCTTGCAGACCTTGTCTGACGACGACCTGCGCGCGATGGTCGATGCGATGGAAAAAATGGACGATATTCAGGGGCGGCTGGATGCATTGAAAGCAGCGCTGAAAGATGTGCAAAGTATCCGCACAGAGTACGACCATTATAATCGATATATGCTATCAAAGAAGGCCTATGCTTATACCGAGGCAAAAAAACAGGTTGACTTGTCCAAAAATAAATTAAATACACATACGACTGATTCTCAGACGAAACAAGAGAAAAAAACCGCAAAGGAAACTGAAAACGAACAGCTTTCGGATGCAATGGAAATACTGACAAAGGAAAAAGAAGTACTGGATGCTGACGACCTGGAAGCTTCCGTGGATAAACTGAACAATAGCAAAAAGAGAAAGGAAGAATCGGAAAAAGAAGCAAAAACTTTTGATGAGAAGATTCAAGACCGCCGGGATCAAATCCGTATATACGACGCAAAGCAAAGAGAATACAAAAAACTGGCCGCAGGCTATCAGCATGAAATCAGAAAGATGCAGCAAGAACTTGAAGCAATTAACGAATCACTGCAATTTGAAGAACATGACGCTGTCAAAGAAGCAATCAGTCAGGAATCCGTGCGAAGCGAATTTGCTCGTATTAAAAACGCATTAAAAGAGTATGCGGTAGCTGTTGAAAAGGGACTAAAAGCACTGATTGAGGCTGCGCAGGCAGAAAATATATGGAGCCGTTTAGAGGAAGAACTGAGCGCACTGTCCGTAAATCAGGAGAAATGTGCAGTGCTGCTTAAAACCGCAGAAAGCATGGAAATGCAGTGCAGAGACAGCATTATTGAAGCATTTTATGGTCTGACCGCCAAATGCCGAGAACTGATTATTGCAAAAGAAGAGCTGGAAAAACTCGTGTCTTGTGTGATGAACTACGAAGGAGCTAAAGATCTGGGCGAAGTCAAAAAGATTATTGACAGTATTTATGCCAGCAAAAGCAGACGATTGACGACCGCAAAGATAGAAAGTAGGAATTGCCGACAGGAGCTACAGGAACAACAAAAAAATGCTCTCCGGGAATTAGATGAACTGAAAACGATGAAAGACCCCACTCCGGTAAGACGACAGAAGGTAGCGAAAGCAAGAGAAATCCTTCGAGCGAAAGGAATTTCCTGCTTACCGTTATATGGGGCAATTGAATTCCGCGGCGGGTTAACAGAAGAAGAACAGGCATTGTTGGAAGAACAGCTATTGGACGCGGGGCTGCTTGATGCTCTTGTTGTACCGGACAAAGACTATGAAAAAGCAAAAGCCGAACTGCAGTATTTGTCAGATACGCTGATTTGGGCAGATCCTGCTGTTCATACAGGGTTCGATAAATTGGTGCCGGGAGAGGCAGACTCCGAGCTGAACGCGGTTGTGGCGCAAATTTTAGATAATATCCATGAGAATTATACAGAAAACGCAGGATTGATTTTAAGCGCTGACGGATATTTCAAAAATGGAATGATAGAAGGACACAGCGTACCGGAAGGACCGGCTTCTTTTGTCGGGGCTGTTGCACGCCGCCAGAATTTGCTTCGAATAATCGAAGAAAAAGAATTGGAATGTAAAGTGCTGGAAGAAAGACTACATGATTGTAGCATGCAGTTTGAAACGATTCAAAATTCGATTGCTGTATTGGATAAGGAATACGAAGAGCTTCCGACATTTGACAATCTGGATCAGGCGATCGGGATGGTACAGGAAGCTAATTATGTGTTGACAAAAGCGTCTGAAGAATGTGAGAAAAAGGAAAAAGAGTCAGCAGAACTGCTGGCAAAGAAGAAAGCATGCCAGCAGATTGTAATTGCGAACTGCAGGGGATTGCCTTTTGAACGTACCATTGCAGTATATCAGGAGGCTGTTGACAGCGTCGGGGAATACCGAGATACAATGACAGA
>JAQUUY010000041.1:4821-10482 GCA_028693645.1 Eubacteriales bacterium
GAAAGCAAAAACTGGATAAAGGATATGTCGAAATTAATGCTGGGAATGGACACGTCTATGGGATTGACCTTTTCCCTGGATTGGAAGCCGCGTACGGCAGAGAGCGAAAAGGAGCTTGATACGCAGGAACTCGAAAAACTGTTAAGCCGAGACCGGGAACTGCTGACAAAAGAAGACATTGAGAAAGTCTCCGCACATTTCAGAAGTAAGATTGGACTTGCAAAACAAGCGGCAGACGAAAATGGAGAGATCATCAATTATGCGGATTTGGTGCGAGATGCCCTGGATTATCGGCAATGGTTTGAATTTAAAATGTATCTTTATAGAAACGGAGATTCCAAAAAGGAACTGACGAACAGCGCATTCAACAAATTCAGCGGCGGAGAAAAAGCCATGGCGATGTATGTCCCGTTGTTTGCGGCTGTAAATGCGCAGTATAAAAAGTCGGATCGTTCGGATCATCCGAGAATCATTGCGCTTGATGAAGCTTTTGCAGGCGTTGACGACAAGAATATAAGCAGCATGTTCGAGTTGGTAGAAAAATTGGATTTTGATTATATCATGAATTCACAGGGTCTGTGGGGTTGCTACGAAACCGTTAAATCGCTGAGAATTGCAGAATTGCTACGCCCTGCAAATTCATCGGTCGTAACCGTCATTTATTATTACTGGAACGGAAAAGAAAGAGTACTGGATGAACAGTAGGGATCAGGAGGCTGCCATGCTCACGAGTTGTGTAAAGTACTTCAAAGATAATGCCGCTTACAAAAGAATCTTTGCCCAAATGCGCAAACAGTGGAAAAAGTATGGGAAAACATCGGGGTTTATCCTGCTCGAAAAAGCAACGGCGGCCGAAAGAGAAGCATTAAGGTCACTGATGGGTCAAAGCTTTGATGACGAAACCGTGAAATTTCGAATGAGCGAATTTGAACGTGCATTGCAGGAAACCAAGTATCGAGGAATCAGCTTGCAGGAACTTTTGGAAACATATTTTAACGAAACCCTTGTGACAAATAAAAATGAACGACGGCTGAAAACGGAGGCCAGACGTGATTTCGTTGCCTCAATCAGAGACGAATTGGCAGCTCAAAATGAGAGTAAATATGCAAATGCAAGCAGATGGATCGAAAAAGCCGTTTGCGAAAAAAAATACGGATATGGTCTCATGCTTGCGGAATATGACAAACAGGGAGAATCGATACGAGGTACGATCAGTAAGGTGTGCGAGGCAATTGCCTTCCTGCAATCAATCGAAAAAGATAAGATTCGGCTGGCGGTACTGAGCGCAGTCATTACATCAAATCCACATTTTTTTGACAGGAAGAATATTGCGGGTAAACTACTGATCTCTGCATTGAGCTTTATGAATGAGCAGGAATATCCGCAAGATGCAGAAGGCATTCTTGAGTTGTATTACCTGTCGAACATCAAACCGGATGATCTATCAAGCTATACAACGGTCTATGGAATAAACCTTTATACAGAAGAAGGCCTTCATAAATCCTACGAAACCTTTATTGAAAAAAACGAAGCGTACGTAGTGACCCTCTCTAATCTCAACAGGATTGTAAAAGCAGACTGTAAAAGCAGGCAGGTTTTCATCTTCGAAAATCAAATGGTGTTTTCCCATATGTGTGAAAGTCTGGCCGGAATGCCGGTCGCTATGATCTGCACGTCCGGACAAATGAAGACAGCATCACTGATGCTGATTGATTTACTCTGCAAAGAAGGCTGTGTTTTGTATTATTCGGGTGATATTGATCCGGAAGGAATTGGAATTGCTGACAGAGTGATCGCAAGAGATCCGGAGCACATTATTCCCTGGAGACTCGATAAAGAGGACTATATGCTATCGATCTCGGATGAAAAGTTAGATGGATCGCGCATCAAGAAGCTTGAAAAAGTGAGAGACCACAGACTTTTGGGCGCCGTTGAGGCTCTCCGGGAGAAAAAACGAGCCGCTTATCAGGAACTTTTAATTGATAAGATGCTAGTGGATATAAAAGAAAAAACTCTTTGCTAGTAGCGGTTGAAATTCTACACCTTCTTTCTGGAGAGTTCGCTTATCAAGTCGGGTGCCTGATGCAGTTCATCGATTCTTCGCATGATAAAACAGATCTTCATTTTGAAGGTTTCTTTGCGTTTGTGTTTAAGCGTTTGATAATGTGGAGATTATAAAAGCAATAATGTTTCGATAATAGCACGTTATTCTTTACAAACAAAGAATAACGTGCTATTGTTAAAAAAATACATGATATGGGTTTTGATGCTGGAATGATATTCTTTAAATATAGAGAATAACAAGTCGAATATAAAAAGAGGTGAGAAAAGTGGATGTTTATAATCAACTGGCAAAATATCCGGTTTTTACAATCGGTGAGGTGGAAAAGTTAGTGGGTAATCCCAAAACTGCATATTCGCAACTGAACCGATTAATGAAAAAGGGCTTGATCAAAAAGATTAGGAAGAATATCTATTCTGTAGTAAATCCGGTAACCGGTCAAATCGTGGCCACCCGGTATCAAATCGCCTGTGCGGTAACAGACACTGCCTATATATCTCACCACAGTGCTTTAGAATATTATGGCCTTGCAAATCAAGTGTTCTACGAAGTCTATGTTTCTTCAGAGACAAAATTCAATACTTTTGAGTATGATCATATGACTTATAAATATGTTGCATCAAGAATGCAAGAAGGAATAGTAATAGCAAAGAATACGACAGGTGTTCGGATTACAGACTTGGAAAGAACCGTTATCGACAGCATTCGTGACTATAATAAAATCGGTGGTTTCGAGGAAATCCTGAATTGTCTTGAAGGAAGCCACTATCTGGACGAAGCAAAACTTCTTCGGTATTTAGCACTTTATAACACGCAGGGGCTTTATCAAAGGGTTGGATATCTCCTGCAGCATTATCAAAATGAAATGCAGTTATCAAATAATTTTATTAATTGCTGCAAAGAAAAAATCGGAGAGAGCAGACGGTATTTATCAAATGATTCTAATGCACGAAGTATTTATAGCAGCGAGTGGAAACTGATGATACCGGAAGGACTTTTCAAAATAACAGAGCAAGGTGGTGAGATTCTTTAATTTGCCTCGACTTTCTGTAGATATTGATATGGACTATTTGATCAATAATAGCAGAGAAGAGATGCTGGAGCATCGCGAGCTAATAAATAGCACTATTGATCGGTATATGCTGTCTCAGAGGTATACAAAAAATGTAAAGACAAAGAACCCTCACAGCTTGGACTCGTGTGTGTACGACTATATTGGAGCAAGTGGCAATAGAGATAATATCAAGATTGAAATCAACTATTCCCTGAGGGCTCACATTTTGCCAGCAGAAGAAAGACCAATCATCACCGAACATTTTTTAAGTGAATACAGGGTTAAAACGCTTGCTCCAATTGAGCTTTATGGGAGTAAAATCAATGCGTTGCTTAGCAGAGCAGCAGCTAGAGACTTATATGATTCTAGAAATATGGTTTACTTTGGACTCTTTGATGAGTCAGAAGAAGCGCTTCTTAGAAAGGTGGTAGTCTTTTATGCAGCGATATCAGCGAAGGAGATTAAGAAGACCTTTGATACCAAAGCTATTGACTCCATTACAAAACAAAAAATAAAAACAGACCTTTTACCTGTGATAAAAAGAAAAGATGATTTTGAGTTGGAAACAGCGAAGAAAACCGTCAAGGACTACATCGCGAATTTAATGATTCTTACAAAACACGAAAAAGAATTTTTATATAAATTTGAAAATGGTGACTACTGTCCGGAACTGCTATTTGAAGATGAAAGGGTATTAGCTCGAATCAAAGATCACCCAATGGCTTTGTGGAAGATGAGAAGATAATGAATACCATAATCCTGCTGCAAATACTGAACAGGTAATCGGGATACGCATTATATAAAGGCGGAGGACATAAACTTATGGCGAAGAAAAAGAATAATGAAATCACCATCCGTTCCAGTGCAGCCGAATACCTGACATATGTCGCTGCAGCAGGTGACGATCCGCAAAGTGTTGAAATGCGTTACGAAGACGAAAATGTCTGGCTTACACAGAAGATGCTGGCAACGTTGTATGATGTGGAAACACATACGATTAACTATCATGTCAAGAAGATTTTTTCGGATTCAGAACTGCAGCTGATGGCAAGCAATATAACACAATACATTACAACTTGCAGATGATTATAGCTGTGGGCTTTAAGGTGAACAATGAACGCGCTGTCCAATTCCGCAAATGGGCGAATCAGATTGTAAAGGATTACACGATCAAAGGGTTTGCGATGGATGATGAGCGCTTGAAAAGCGGCGGTACTATCCTGACCGAACAATATTTTGAAGAACAACTCCAAGGTGTTCGTGAAATTCGACTGAGCGAGCGGAAGTTTTATCAAAAAATTACCGATATTTATGCGACCGCCATTGATTACGATGTAAATGCAAGTGCCACAAAGCGTTTTTTTGCCACTGTCCAAAACAAGCTTCACTGGGCGATTCATGGTCAGACTGCCTCAGAACTTATTTTTACCCGCGCTGATGCCGAAAAAGAACATATGGGGCTGACTGCCTGGAAAGGTGACCGCGGAAATTGCCAAAGCTCATATTGAAAAAAGGGTCAGCCACTCTTTATACGGTCGCTTCTGAAACTGATTTGAAATGGAAAAGAGAACAGAATTAAAGTTGACAGATATACAAAACCGCGCTAAGATTATACAGAACTTCATAGAACAGTAGAGGCGCACCAATGAATAGTAGACGTGTTGATGTATAAGGGTACATATGAGAGACGTTGAAAGGCAAAGGTGCCGAAGTGAACACCACCCAATATGGAAGGATCTGGTTAAAAGGTTAATAGCTTTTTAACTGTCATAAGTTTTATACTTATGGAGTGCTACTTGTGATCAATTTTAGAATTATTTTTGTTGTCCACAATTAGCGCTTTGCTAGTTGTTTTTTTTTGCAGTTTGAAGATCAAATAAATATTAGGCTAATACTCTGAATTAGGGGTATGCCAATAAAAGAATAGGAGAAAGTATATGGCATTATTTACAGGATCGGGTGTAGCAATCGTGACACCTTTTAAAGAAGACTTATCGATTGATTATGATCGTTTAAAAAGCTTAATTGATTACCAAATAGAAAACGGTACCGATGCGATCATTATATGTGGTACCACAGGTGAAGCTTCCACGTTGACAGACGATGAGCAAATCTCATGCATCAAAGCTGCTGTTGAATACACAGCAGGTAGAGTACCTGTTATAGCGGGTGCTGGAAGCAATGATACTAAACATGGGATTAATCTGTCTAAAAGAGCAGAAGAAACAGGCGTGGATGCCTTATTGCAGGTAACGCCTTACTACAATAAAACCAGCCCAAAAGGACTATACGAACACTTTAAAGCAGTGGCTGAAGCCGTTACTATTCCAATTATTTTATATAATGTACCTAGTAGAACAGGTATGAATATTGAGCCGAAGACTGCGTTGAAACTATCTGAAATCGACAATATTGTTGGTATTAAAGAAGCCAGTGGCAATTTCACTCAAGCTGTTGCTTTGGCACATCTGTGTCAGGGCAAATTAGATTTATATTCGGGAGACGATGATAAAGTGCTCCCTTTATTAGCTCTTGGTGGTGTTGG
>JAQUUY010000042.1 GCA_028693645.1 Eubacteriales bacterium
CTTCTTCATAAAACCTTCGATTGTAAAGCCCTGTCAACTCATCATGGTAGCTTAAATAGATGATGGATTCTTCTGCTTTTCTGCGCTCTGTAACGTCGCGGCAAATGCAAAGAATGGCTTCTTGACCATCCCAATTGATGATTTTGGCATTCATCTCCGAGTATAGCAATTCGCCGTTTTTGCAAGTTTGCATGATTCCGAGGATGAGATTTTCACCACGTCTAAGCATTGCCATATAATCTTCCTCTGGTGTGCTTTCAATCGATTTCACAAGGCTGTCCATCTTGCTTTTGAGAAGCTCTTCATTGGAATAGCCAAAGATTTCGCTCGCCGCAGAATTCGCAGCCAATATTTGCATCTTCAAATCGCAGACAAAAATCGGATCTGCGGCGTTATCGAAAACAGCCCGATGTTTTTCTTCGCTGTTTGTCAATGTTTTGAGGAAATTGGTTCCCAGTAAATGGGCGACCACAATTCCGCAAAAGAGCATAAAGAAGAGAATCCCTACGATTACTGTCATAATGTAATTAATGTCGTTTTGCATGATGCTCTTTGGTATTCCTACAAACCACATTCCCATCAACTTGCCCGAATGGTTTGTAATAGGACGATAATAGGTTATGTAGTCTTTCCCCATAATTTTAGTCTCTCCGGAGAATACATGACCTTGTTTCAGCACCTGTTCAATTACTTCCTCGGAAGCTCTTGAATCAATCAAAGGGTTGCCGTTGTCATCTAAAATGGTAGTAGCCATTCTGGTGTCGTAGGAGAAGATCGTGACATGGGTCTGTGTCACTTTGCTGATATCTTCGACCATTTTTCTGTTTGCATTTACCAAGGTATCGCCCTTGTAGAATCTATTTCCTGCTTTTTCCCAATCTCCTGGGTAATTTTTGTCCAAAGAAAGGTATCCCAATTCTCCCTTGGCTTCTAAATACGAGGAAAAGGTTTTTTCGACCATATAAGAAATGCCGGCAAAGGCAAAGATAAAAATGCAAATGGAGAAGAAAATAAGAAGAATGGAAAAAGAGCCGATCAATTTTTTGTTTATGTTCATAGAACTCACACCTTTAATCAAATTCAGATGGGGAATAGCTATACTGTTTATTTTACCCATGCTGCGGGTTTTTAAATTTTTGTAAGCTCATTATCTTTTTATAATAAAGAGACGGCAAAGAATAATAATATATATTTTTTGCAGGAGACGCAAATTATGATAAGATAAAACAAAAAGCTAAATGGGAGGTGCTGAATGGATCCTACGTTTGAAAACTACGAACTGTATCTTGATAATATTGCCGGCGTTATGGTAATCGACATGGAGGGCACCGTAACGTATATGAACGAGCAGTGCGCACAATATCTTAAAGTCAAGAAAAACGAATTGGTTGGAAAGAACGTGTTGGAAGTTTTCCCCCACAGTAAAATGATCGAGGGACTTAGTTATAACGAACGACGAGTTGTTTTTTATAGTAGCTACGCAGGAATCGGTATCAGTATTCAGAAGCCTTTATTTGTAGGAAACAAAAAAGTAGGCTTGCTCGAATATGATGCAATACAAGGTTCAGAGTTCCTTTATGATTTCGCGGATAAGTATAGATTGTTTTTGGATCAAGAGTTTAAATACCTGCCCCGAGAGATGTTGCTTTTAAGCGGGACGAAGTATTCTATAAACAATATTATCGGCAGTTCTCAAAAAATAATAAATGTCAGAGAACAGATTACCCAAGCGGCGCGTAGTAATTCGACGGTTTTGATAACCGGAGAAACAGGAACGGGGAAAGAATTGGTTGCCCATTCTATTCATAATCTTTCCAACCGAAGGAAAAACCCTTTTGTGCGAATCAATGCATCGGCCTTGCCCGAAGCGCTTGCCGAATCGGAGCTTTTTGGGTACGAAGAGGGCTCCTTTACCGGGGCAATCAAAGAAGGGAAAAAGGGAAAATTTGAGCAGGCAAACACAGGCACTCTGTTTATCGATGAAATAAATCACATGCCGCTCAAACTACAACCGAAACTGCTTCGTGCGTTACAAGAAAAAGAGATTGATAGGATCGGCGGTGCCAAAAGCATTCCGGTTGACGTTAGGATTATCGCGGCATCAAGCCGAGATTTAAAAGAACTCATTAAGCAAGACGAATTCAGGCAAGATTTATATTATCGCTTGAATGTGATTGAAATACACACGCCGTCGCTGCGAGAACGGATGGATGATATCACCCAACTAACAGAGTCGATTATTCTTGATCTCAATTTGGTAATGGGCAAACGTATTGCAAAAGTGAGCCCGACGGTTTACCGTATGTTTGAAGAATATGATTGGCCGGGAAACGTGCGAGAACTGCATAATGTAATTGAACGTGCCATGAATTTTGCGGAAGGAGATTCGCTGCTCCCCGAGCATTTTGAATTCAAGCAGGTCATTTTTGAAAAGCTTTATCAGCAATCAGAACACGAAAGCAATCAGAGAACGGAAAGTGAGCTTTTGGAGGAAGAAAACCCGATTGAAACCGTAAAAAACAATGCAGAGAGGGAATTGCTAATCAAAGTACTTTCAGACTGCGGACAAAACAAAAGCAAGGCGGCGGAAGTTTTGAAAATAGCGAGGCCTTTGCTGTATCAAAAAATGAAAAGATTACAGATCGAGAAGTAAAAGAGCCTGATTATTTCCTGTACGAATTTTAGAAGATGGAAAAGTGTAATTGTAAACTTACAGTGATAGTTTGCAATTACACTTTTTATATAATTTGCAAAAGCCTTTTGTTGGAACAATGTTTGTGGAAGTTAGTGTCTTTTTCTTAAAAAGACAAAAAACAAGTGTAAGTACAAACAGACAGCGCGCACTTCAAACCTTTTTTAATCCCACAAATTTCAACGATTTCAAGTTGGCACAAACATTGCTATTATTAGTGATGCATTCATAGATAATAGAGAATGCAAAGCACTTTATTCGTTTTGCGTAGCCTCCTCATTCGTTTGAGGAGGAACACTTAGGCCCAATAAAGGAGGAATTATTATGGATCATTATGGAGCATTAAGCCTCATACCCGCAGCCGTTGTTATCATCACGGCCTTATTGACACGAAGGACATTAGAACCCTTGCTTCTCGGTTCTATTGTCGGTTTTGTCATTGTCGCAGGGAAAGGTTTTTTCTCTGCATGGTTAGATGCCGTTTATGTGGTCATGATGGATGGCACAACGGCATGGGTTATTTTGGTCTGCGGACTTTTCGGAAGCTTAGTTGCACTTTTGGAAAAATCCGGAGGTGCGATGGGCTTTACTGCAATTGCATCTAAATTTATAAAAAACAGAAAAGCAGCTCTTGCAGGAACTTGGATTTTGGGAATTATCGTATTTATTGATGACTATCTAAATGCACTTGCGGTCGGAACGGCGATGCGCAAAATAACCGATAATTATAAGGTGCCAAGAGAATTTCTCGCATACGTAATCAACTCGACCGGTGCGACTGTTTGTGTTCTGATTCCGTTTTCCACATGGTCTGCCTTCATGGCAGGACAGATGGAGGCTTCGGGAGCAGCGGCAGCAGGCATGGGCACGGCTGCCTATATCAGCACCGTACCTTTTATTCTTTATGGCTGGGCTGCGGTCCTAATCGTCCCTCTCTTTTTCCTCAACGTGATTCCCGTATGGGGTCCGATGAGAAAAGCCGAAAAAAGAGCGGCTGAGCTTGGCCAAACGTTCCCTGACAGCACAGTAGCAATCGCCCAAAAAGAAGAAGAGAATCAAGTCAATTATGACAAGACCCCAAGAGCCATGAACTTCATTATCCCCATGTTGGTCTTGGGAGTTGTCTGCATTGTAACTTCAGACATGCTAATCGGTGTTATTGTGAGTCTTGTAGTATGTATCGTATTATACTTGCCGCAAAAGCTTATGAAACCGAGTCAATTTGGTGATATCTGTGTGGATGGCTTTAAAGATATGATTCTGGTTCTTGCCATCGTCTGTGCTGCGTTCTTCCTTCAACAAGCAAACGATGCACTTGGACTCACTCCCTATGTCATCGAAAAAGTTGAACCGATTTTGAGTCCGACATTGCTTCCTGCTATTTCATTTATTGTAATCGGACTGCTTGCTTTTGCGACAGGAAGTTTCTGGGGTGTTGCAGCCATTGCTTTCCCGATTATCGTGCCTCTTGCCGTATCGATGGACGTCAATGTACTGCTTGCTTGCGGAGCCGTAATTTCGGGTGCGGCATTTGGAAGCCATAGTTGCTTCTACAGTGATGCTGTCACTTTGACTTGTGCCTCTTCGCAAATTCAGAATTCTGATTATGCAAGAACCGTATTGCCAATCCTCGGACTCCCCTTAGGCGTCGGATTAATCGCCTTTATCATTGCCGGCGTTATCATGTAATACTGTGTATAACAAAAAAGATAAAAAGCATTATTTTGATGATGATAGGAGAAAGATCATGAATAAAGGAAAAGTAAAAATTGGCATGACGCAATTTGCTTGCGTCCCCGAACGCGAAAAAAACATGCAAAAAGCAGAAGAACAGATTAGAGCGTTAGCAGCGAAGGGTGCAAAAATTATTTGTACGCAGGAGCTTTTTAACGGAGTCTATTTTGCCCAAACAATCGATTACACGAAATATGATTGGGCGGAGCCTGTTGATGGCCCGACAAACCAAAAAATGGCCGCTTTGGCTAAGGAATTGGATGTCGTTATCGTAAGCTGTTTCTATGAATATGCTATGGACGGTGTTTATTATAACAGCGCGGCGGTCCTTGATGCGGACGGCACAAACTTAGGCGTTTACAGAAAACATCACATCCCCGAAGGGCCACAATATATTGAAAAATATTACTTCACACCGGGAGATTCTCCCTATCTCGTCTTCAAAACGAAATACGGGACATTTGGTGTCTTGATTTGTTGGGATGAATGGTTCCCCGAACCAACGAGAATTTTGGCGCTCAAGGGGGCTGACTTCGTTTTCTATCCCTCGGCAATCGGTTCTGAACCCGACAACCCGGATTTGGATACTTCTCAAACTTGGGTAGACAGTATCAGAGGACATGGAATCCACAATAACTTTTACGTTTGCGCCTGCAATCGTGTTGGCCGAGAAGATGCTACTGACGGAAGCGGCCATATGATATTTTATGGCAGAGGATTTGTATCAGATCCTTGGGGAAATATGATCGCCGAAGGAAAATATAATGAAGAGGATCTTCTTCTTGCTGAACTTGACCTCGATGAAATTAAGAGAGCTCGTGATATTCTTCAATTCCACAGAGACAGAAGAGTTGATTCTTATGCTGAAATTTTAAAATTGAGCATTCGCGAATGATGAACTCTCAGGAAGGAGCTTTTTGATGGAAGCAAGTCTGCTACTAAAAGGAAACGCCATTTTTGATAGCGTTTCCGATGAGCCTTTTGCCGGCTTTGTGGCAATAAAAGAAAACAAAATCATTGCGGTTGGCTCTCCTGAAAAAGCAGCAGCTTACATCGGCAAGAATACAAAGGTAATTGATTGTGAAGATCGGCTGCTCATGCCGGGTTTTCATGACAGCCATACCCATTTGATTCTTGCGGGTATGTATAAAGCCTGTGCTAATTTAGGAATTGCCCATTCGGAAGAAGAAGCGGCAGAGCTCCTTTGGAAATTCGAACAGGCTAACCCATCGGAAGGATGGGTTTACGGATTCAACTGGTATCATGTTTTTTGGGACGAGAAGATCTTGCCGACAAAAGCCACACTCGATCATTACTTTCCGGACAGACCGGTTTTCCTGCTCAATGCAGAGGCCCATGGCGCTTGGGTGAACAGCAAAGCCTTAGAACTTGCCGGAGTAACGAAAGAAACGCCGGATCCCTTGGGCGGTGAGGTTGCAAGACTTGAAAACGGCGAGCCCTCAGGGTTTCTCTATGAGGGCGCTGTCGCCTATGTTGGCGCTTGTGCACTCAAATTTAGCGCAGAACAGGAACGTCTGTATCTCAAAAAATTTATGGAGACTGCGGCGCCGTTAGGAATCACTTCCTTGATTGATGTCCAACCTTATTTTGGCGCAAATCTTGGTAGCGCGGATACCTATCGACTAATGGAGGAAAACGGTGAGCTGACTGTTCGTATCCATGTGGCATCTGATTTGTTCGGGGATCTGGAGTTGGCGGCAAAAAAGGCAGCGCTCCTTACCGGCGATAAGGTCAGAGCTAACTTAGTGAAACAGTTTGTTGATGGAGTGTTTACTACGCACACCGCACTCATGTTGGAAGATTACACTGATGCGCCCGGAAACCGTGGAATCCAGCTTTGTGAATTTGACAAGATAGAACAAGCAATTAAAAATGCCCACAAAAACGAACTTTCAGTTAAGATTCATGCAATCGGTGACCACGCAATCCGCTTTACGTTGGACTGTTATGAAGCGGCGATTGCGGCATACGGAAAGAACCGGGCACGCCATGCCATCGAGCATATCGAATTGATTTCCGACATTGATATCCCGAGGTTCCGTGAACTGGGAATCGTGCCTTCTGTGCAACCGGAGCATCTGGGACTGATGCCCACATGGGAAGGAGAAGAATACCGATATGTGTTGGGTGAAGAAAGAGCGGCCAACACCTGGAGGTTCAAAACGCTCCTTGATACAAGCGGAGTGATTGCCTTAGGCAGCGATTGCCCGGTTGTCGACAATAATCCCTTTTATGCGATTCATCGTGGGCTCTGCAGGTTGCATGATGACGGTTTGCCGCTTGGAGGTTGGAACCCCAAAGAGAAACTCACTCTTCCCGAATTGCTAAAAGGATATACCATCGGCTCCGCATTCAGTGTGAGTCGCGAGAAGGAGATGGGCACGCTGGAGTCGGGGAAACTGGCAGATCTGGTTGTGATTGATCGAAATCTTTTTGAAATTTCTCCTGAAGAAATCAGGAAAGCCGCGGTAACAATGACCATTATGGACGGGAACATCGTCTATCAAAAAAAATAAAACTAAAAAAGAGTTGACAAGGCAAACGACGAAGGTTAGAATACAAAGAAATAAACCGCTGAATGAGAAAAGTAAGAATGAGATTGGTCCTACAGAGAATCGCGAATGCTGAGATCGCGGTGGACACAGGCATATCTGAATGGTCTTGTGAGGGTGGCTGCAAAATTCAAAGCGAAGAGTAGTGGCTGACGGGAACTCCACCCGTTATCAAGGGAGCGCACATGATGGTGTGTGGAACAAGAGGGTCGTTTGACCAAACAGGGTGGTACCGCAGGAGAATAGATGCTCCTGCCCCTAAGCTTAGGGGCAGGAGTTTTTTTATTATTTAAAATCATGCAGTGCATGAGAGAAAGGAGAAAAAGATGGCTAATATTCCCTACAAAACATATCTTACTGAACAGGAGACGCCGAAGCAATGGTATAACTTACGCGCCGATATGAAGGAACAGCATGCTCCTCTTCTCAATCCGGGCACGCTTGAACCTCTGTCTGCAGAAGACTTATATCCTGTATTTTGCGAAAAGTTATCTCAAATGGAAGTCGATGAAACAACGAGGTATTTCGATATTCCGCAGGAGGTGCAGGATTACTATAAAACGTTCCGACCCTCTCCGCTTGTGAGAGCTTATAATCTTGAGAAAGCCCTTGACACACCGGCCAAGATCTATTTCAAGTTTGAAGGAAACAATACTTCGGGAAGTCATAAATTGAATGCTGCGGCAGCGATGGCTTATTATGCGAAGGAACAGGGACTTACTTCTCTTACCACCGAAACGGGGGCGGGGCAGTGGGGAACTGCGTTATCGATGGCTTGTGCCTTCTATGGGCTGGATCTTTTGGTCTATATGGTAAAGGTTTCTTACGAACAAAAACCTTTCCGCAAAGCCGTTATGGAAACCTTTGGAGCTTCAATCATTCCAAGCCCGTCGGATACGACCGAAGTTGGAAAAGCGATTCTTGCCAAAAACCCTAATACCGGTGGCAGCTTAGGCTGTGCGATTTCAGAAGCAGTCGAAAAATCGATGTCAGATGATAAGTGCCGCTACGTCCTTGGATCTGTGCTGAATCAAGTACTTTTATTTCAATCGATTATAGGAATCGAGAGTAAGCTTGCCATGGATAAACTCGGCGAATATCCCGATGTCGTGGTTGGTTGTGCCGGAGGCGGTTCGAACCTCGGTGGCCTCATGTCCGTATATATGCAGGATAAATTGCTGGGGAAAGCGAATACCAGATTCCTTGCAGTAGAACCGGCGTCCTGTCCTTCTTTCACAAGAGGAAAATATGCGTATGATTTCTGCGATACCGGGAGAATCACACCGCTTGCAAAAATGTATACTCTCGGAAGTGATTTTATGCCATCGGCAAATCATGCGGGAGGCCTTCGCTATCACGGGATGTCCCCGATTCTCTCTAAACTCTACCACGATGGCTACATGGAAGCGATTGCAGTGGAACAAACGAAAGTCTTTGATGCGGCCGTCTTGTTTGCGAAAAATGAACAGATCCTTCCCGCTCCCGAATCAGCGCATGCTATCTACGGTGCAATTGAAGAGGCTCTGAAGTGCAAGGAAAGCGGTGAGGCGAAAACAATCCTCTTCGGACTTACCGGAACAGGTTACTTCGATATGCAGGCCTATATGAACTACAACGAAGGGAAAATGTCCGATCATATTCCAACGGATGAAGAATTAGCCCAAGGCTTTGCTACGATTCCCAATACAGGCAAATAATCAACTCGAGCAAGTGCGTATAAGAACAGAACGAATTCAGAGAAAGCAGGAGAAGTGACTTCTCCTGCTTTTTTGAGAGCTGCCAGCGAAAGCCGAGTCCTTGCTATGAGTTCAATGATGCGTTATAATGAAACGATATGAGATAAGAAAGAAGGGATAAAATGCGAAAAACTACAGCGATAATACTTACCCTGATTCTATGTCTGACAGCGTTTACAGGTTGCAAGCCTGACAAAGAAAAAATCCAGTCTGATTTTTCTGTCATGGTCGCAGCCGCTGCGACCCCCGACCATATCGGTCAGACGGCAGCATTCCTTGATGAAAACATCTCGTTTGTCGGAGAAGAAATTGCCGGTCACATGCTTGTGGCTTATGAAGAATATTTGCTTCGCTATCTTGACGAAAACAGGAACCAAGCGGAAACCTTGCGGCCCTTTTTTGATGAAAAAACGGGGATCATTGATGAATCAAAGATTACTGATACCGGCGCGAGCGAATTATATGCAAATTTAAGGGCGGGTAGTATCATTGCCGTATATTATGAAGAAGCTTTGACATTGAAAGTCGATTACACGCGTTTGCTTGAAAAATATGGGGAATACATCCCTGAATCTCTGCGCTTGCTGTATGGTCTTGATGCTGACAGTGTGTTGAAACCTATGACTGAAAATGCGAAACTGAATATCTCTTGGGAGACATTGCTTGACCGAGCCTATCGTGCGGAAATGATACTGAAAAAATATCCGGAAGATCATTTGGTAAAAGAAAATGCGCAATGGCTTTATACCACTTATCTCAATGCCTTGCTGATGGGAACGACTAATACACCAATCTTTGACTATGAGACTGAGGAATTCTCGGCGGAAGCCAAGGCTGCGTATGTTCATTTCATGCGAGAAAACTCCGATGCAGTCTTGACCTTTGCCTTAACCGAGTATTTTAGCTATCTCGAAAGTATCGAATACAATTTGGATTACAATGACGTAACGATGAGCAAGGTTTTTTTTGACACTTGCGATTGGATCGTAACAGAGACGAACAAACGTCTGGAAGAAGAAATAAAATAGGCTGCGAACGCAGAGAGAGCAATAAAAAAATGGAAGAGATCATTAAGATCGAAAATCTCGTATTTGAATACAGAAAAGAAGATAGCTTGAGTGGTGACGTCGCAGTAGATGATGTAAGTCTTTCTATCGAGAGAGGGAGCTTTACTGCCATCATTGGCAGAAACGGATCCGGGAAATCAACCTTAGCGAAAAACATCAATGCGCTTCTCCTTCCAACCAGCGGAGTCGTTTATGTAAATGGTTTTTCCACTGCTGATGAAGAAAAAATTTGGGAAATCCGTCAAACTGCCGGTATGGTCTTTCAAAACCCCGACAATCAGTTGGTTTCTTCAATCGTTGAAGATGATGTTGCTTTTGGACCCGAAAATCTTGGGATCGATCCCGAAGAAATCAGAAGCCGCGTCGATGAGTCTCTTTATTCCGTAAATATGTACGAAGAAAGAAAAAAAGCACCGCATCTGCTTTCCGGTGGGCAAAAACAACGCATAGCAATCGCGGGTGTTGTTGCAATGCGACCCGAATGCATTATTTTTGATGAGCCTACGGCGATGCTCGATCCGCATGGGCGTCAAGAAGTCATGGAAATCATAGAAAAATTGAATAA
>JAQUUY010000043.1 GCA_028693645.1 Eubacteriales bacterium
AAGGCAATGATTTTATTGATGTCCGGATGATCTCTGCAATAATTCCATGAATTATACGCTCCGGAAATTCTCAATTCGTCAACCTCATGTGCTTTCATTCCAAAGATAAAGATATTGTCATCACCGACGGCATTTCTAATTTCGACATTCGCACCGTCCAACGTGCCAACGGTAACCGCTCCGTTAATCATCAGTTTCATATTTCCGGTTCCGGAAGCTTCTTTTCCGGCTAGAGAAATCTGTTCAGAGACCTCCGCAGCGGGCATGATAATCTCTGAAAGCGAAACGGAATAATTTTCGAGAAATACAATCTTGATGCGGTTTTTTACATCGGGATCTTTGTTTATCATCACAGACAGGTGGTAAGCCAAGCGAATGATCTGTTTTGCCATGAAATAGCCGGGGGCTGCTTTCCCCGCAAAGAGAAAGGTCCTCGGTTGCATTTCCATGTTCGGATCCTCTTTTAGCCTTGTGTACAGATGTATCACATGAAGGAGATTCAGCAGTTGCCGTTTGTACTCATGAATTCGCTTTACCTGCACATCAAACAAAGAATCCGGGTCGACCATGACTGTAGTGTAATTTCTGATATACGCTGCCATACGCAGTTTGTTTTTTCGCTTGATTTTTTCCATCTCATCCAGAAACGCTCGGTCTTCTTTAAAGTCAAGTAAGCGTTCCAACTGCGTGGCATCTTGACGAAATTCAGGTCCACAAGCATCTTCAATCAATGCTGCAAGCCTCGGATTTGCTTGGCAGAGCCACCTTCTGTAAGCAATTCCATTTGTAACATTTGTAAATTTATCCGGAGTATTTCGATAAAAACCGTTAAACAGCTGTTCCTTTATGATATTGCTGTGCAATTCGGATACCCCGTTAACTGTATGGCTTGCTTCGACGCAAAGATTTGCCATTCGCACTTTTCCGTCGCCCACGATAGCCATCTGCTTGCGAGTTCCTTCTTCGTGAGGGAAAAATTCCATCAAACTGATGTTTTGTCTTCTGCTGATTTCTTTCATGATGGAATGAATACGGGGGAGAATCTTTGCAAACAAATCCTCGGGCCATTGTTCCAATGCTTCGGGCATGATTGTGTGATTGGTATAAGAAACACATTTATGAACCACATCCCAAGCTTTTTCCCAATGGAATCCGTAAGTGTCCATAAAAATACGCATCAATTCCGGCACGGCCATCGCCGGATGAGTATCGTTGATATGGATGGCAATTTTATCAGCAAAGTTTTCCAGCGTCCCATAGGTCGCTAAATGTTGATCCGTAATATGTTGCATCGAGGCACTGATAAAAAAGTATTGCTGGGTTAATCGCAATGTCTTTCCTTCTGTATGAGCGTCTTCGGGATACAGTATTTTCGAAATAATATCAGCCATATGTTCCTGTTCCATGGCTTCCAGATATTTTCCTTGCGCAAAGAGTTCCATATTGATAGGCAAAGGTGATCTTGATTGCCACAAACGCAAGCGATTGACGACGGGGCTCTGGTATCCTGTAATCAACATATCCTGTGGAATGGCCAAGACTTTGTCGTAATCAGAATGAATCAGTCTCAACTCGCCCTTTTCATTCCATTCTTCGACCAGCTTTCCTCCAAAATGAATTTCTTGGATCTCGTCCAATTTAGTTTGAAGCCAAGCTTCTCCAAGATTGAGCCAGTCGTCTGCGACTTCTACCTGCTTTCCTTTTTCTAATTTTTGTTGGAAAATACCATATTCATAACAGATCGACATCCCCTGCGCCACCATTCCCTGCGTGGTCAAGGCATCGAGATAGCAGGACGCAAGCCTTCCGAGTCCACCATTTCCGAGACCTGCATCAGGCTCGACCGCATACAGTTCTTCGAGAGTTCGACCGAGGGTACGCAGGGCCTCTTTCATAGAGTTTTCCAATCCAAGATTGAAAAGATGGTTACGCAAAGAGGTGCCCGGGAGAAATTCCATCGACAGATAAATGATTTGCTTTTGTTCTTTGTCAATCAGTTCCTGGTTGTTTTTTTGGCGGAGTTCGGAAGTAATCTCACGCACCACCATACTGACCGCTTTATATAATTCCTGAGGTCTTACTGATTCAGAATCCAAAGCATAATGACGAAGCAAATTATCCTTGATACGCCCATGTAAGTCAGTTGTGGTAATCAGTTGATTCATGGCAACTTCCTTTCCTACCTCAAAAGGTCTTGGTATATTTTAACATATTCCACTGTGGATCTTGCCCAAGATAAATTCGTTAAAAAGGCATTTTTCATCAATTGCTTCCACGAAACAGGATCGTGATAGAGAACCTGTCCTCTGCGAACAGCAAAGAGCATATCGTGCGCATTAACACTGCCAAACGTGATGCCATTTCCTTTTCCTGTGCTCGGGTCAAAGGGAATTACCGAATCTTTTAACCCCCCGGTTTCACGGACAATCGGAATGGTACCATAGCGCAACGCAATCATTTGGGAGAGACCGCAGGGTTCGCTGATTGATGGCATCAAAAACAAATCGGAACCCGCATAGATATTGCTTGCCAGTCTTTCAGAAAAACCGGTAATGGCTGCGACCCGATCAGGATAGGTTTCCGCCATCTTTCGGAAAAATTCCTCATATCTTCTCTCTCCGGTGCCGAGTACAACAATCTGCAAGGGTTCGCTTAATAGTTCCTCAAACACCGCAGCTACAAGATCGATTCCTTTGTGGGAAGCTAAACGCCCCACCATGCCGACCAACGGTGTTTTTTCGGAAAGACTGAGCCCCAGTTCTTCCTGCAACGCTTTTTTTACTAAGACCTTTTTTTCCATTGTGGTACAAGAGTAATGGACCGGCAGGGCTTTATCCTTGGCCGGATTATAGCGGTTCCGATCGATTCCATTGAGGATACCGCTCAGTTTATGGCTGTTTTCCTTGACAACCGATTCAAGACCATGCGCGAAGAAAGAATGCTTGATTTCCTCTGCATAGCTCGGGCTCACCGTTGTAAGGCGGTCGCAGGTAATCATTGCCCCTTTCATAAAATTCAAACAGCCATGAAATTCGAGCACCGCCCCTTGCTCTTCTCCAAGGCCTAAAAGATCCTCCAAAACATCCCAACCAAAAAGGCCTTGGTACTCGATATTATGGATTGTAAAAACAGTTTTCATCTTTTTATAGAATTTATTTTTTGCGTACAAACTTTTCAAATAGACAGGAACCAGCGCGGTCTGCCATTCACTGCAATGCAAGATATCCGCTTGATAATTAAGGACAGACAGCAAATCAATTGCGGCTTTACTGAAAAAGGAAAATCGTTCGCCGTCATCCGCATAGCCATAGAGACCATCACGCAGGAAATACTGTTCATTATCGATAAACCAGAAAGTTACACCCTCATACTCCAATTCAAAAATGCCGCAATAGCATTTTCTCCAGGCGAGTGTAACTTTTGTTTCTTTGACAAAATGTAATTGCTCCCCATACGATTCCTTGATTGTCTTATACAGGGGAAGAATGACCTTGACCTCAATTCCTTTCTTTAACAATTCGGCGGGCAGAGAACCGATAACATCGGCAAGCCCACCCGTTTTTGCAAAAGGAACCGCTTCCGTGCTGATAAATACGACTCTCATACTTTGCGCCTCATACGATACTTCCTTTTTCCACAATGACCGGGTAGGTTGCATGCCCGGACAAACTGCGGTATTCCCTGACAATAACATCCTTATCTAAAATAACATGATCAAGTGTTACATCCCTCATGATTTCGGTATTTTGCATGATGACAGAATTTTTGACGATTGCATTCTTGGCGACTCTGACGCCTCTGGATAAAATCGAATTTTCGACAGTGCCTTCAATCCGACAACCATCGGATATGATGGAGTGATTGACATAACAGCCATCGTAATACCTCGTGGGAACGGAATCCTTGTTCTTTGTATAAATCGGTCTTTGGAACACTTTTGCGCGCACATAGGGATCTAAAAAGCTCATACTCGCTTGGATATAGCCGGCGACGGTATTGACTTCAAGAAGATAACCGTTGTACTCGTACCCTTGAAACGTTAGATTACTAATCAAGCGTTTTATTATGTCTTCATTAAAATCAAAGCGACCGTATGACATCGCATCGGCAACAAGAGACTCCAGCAGAGATTTTCTGACCACAAAGATGTCAAGCCCCCAATTCACGTCTCCCGTATTGTTTTCTTCCGTTTCAAGACCGATATTTGTCAAACGATTGTTCTCGTCAAAATTCATAATTGCCACACCTTGTGGAATCCCACCAAGTGCGCCCTTTTGTTTTGTAAAAACGGTCGTTACATCGGCGTTAGTTCTTATGTGCGTTTCTATGAGATCCTTATAATCAACATTGCACAAAATGCTGCTGCCGGTCAAAACGACGTATTCTGCCATGGAACGACGTATCGAATGCATATTGTAAGCCAATGCTTCAATTGATCCACGATAGATGCCCGGTTTTTCGCTGTCATGCCGCGCAAACGGAGTTAAAATCCGCAAGCCCCCTCTTTTTCTGATTAAATCCCATTCTTTTCCTGCGCCGAGATGGTCAGTCAAGGAATGGTAGTTGTTTTTTGCAATGACAGAAACATCATAAATCCCATCATTGACAAAATTCGATAAGTGAAAATCAATGACCCTGTATTTTCCGGCAATCGGAAGTGAGGCAAGTGTTCTGCGCTTTGTCAGTTCTCTTAGGTTTTCTCTTTCAGAGTAGGAAAAAATAATCCCAAGTGCATTCATTCTCTTACCTCCTTTGTAATAATCCCTTCAACACTCTCTCCGGCATAAACAACAGCTGCTGCCTCTACCACGGTATCCTGCCCAACGACAGAGATTTTTTTCGGACCTTCTGCTGCCTCAGTTCTTTTGGCTTGTCCAATATGAGCTCTCTCATTGATGATACAATCTTCTGCTAAGATAGCGTGTTCAACAACGGCATTTTGTTTCACGACAGCACCCGAAAAGAGCACTGAATTTGAGACAACCGCTCCGGATTCAACCTTTACTCCGGGGAAAAGAATACTATTTTCAATTGTCCCATCGATATTACAGCCATCAGAAATGCTCGCATTTACCAAAATCGCATTGGTTCCGATATACTGTGGAGGCATATTGGCATTTCTTGAATAAATTCTCCACGGGGGGTCATCCAATTCAATCGGTGCATTGGCAAGCAAGAGATCCATATTCGCATCCCATAATGACTCTATCGTTCCGACATCTTTCCAATACCCTTTGAACTCATAAGCATACATTTTTTCATTTTTTGAAAGCATCGACGGAATGAGATCTTTTCCAAAATCGTTTTGTGATTCGGGGTTCAGCTCATCCTTTTGCAAATATTCCTTTAGCTTTGCCCAAGAGAAAATATAGACTCCCATAGAGGCTAAATTACTTCTCGGGTTTTCCGGTTTTTCTTCAAATTCTTGAATCTTAAAATCATTGTCAACGCTCATGACACCAAAACGACTGGCCTCTTCCCACGGAACCTGTAAAACCGCGATTGTGCAATCGGCTTGTTTGGCAATATGCTCTTTTAGCATCAACTGGTAATTCATTTTATATATATGATCGCCGGAAAGAATCAAGACGTATTCCGGTTCATAAAGATCGATAAAATTAATGTTTTGGAAAATCGCATTTGCTGTTCCTTTGTACCATTCCCCTGATTTTCCCTTGACATAAGGCGGCAAAATAAAAACGCCGCCATTTTGTCGATCAAGATCCCAAGGCTGACCGCTTCCAATGTAAGCATTCAGTTCAAGTGGTTGGTACTGCGTCAAGACTCCCACTGTGTCAATGCCCGAGTTTACACAATTCGACAAAGGGAAATCGATAATCCGGTATTTCCCCCCAAACGGGACAGCGGGCTTAGCCACTTTATTTGTGAGAACTCCCAAACGGCTGCCTTGCCCTCCTGCGAGAAGCATTGCCACCATTTGCCGATTTTGTCTGTAAGGCATTTTTTTACCTCCGTTTTAGATAAAGTGTCGCTAACGGCGGCAGATCGACTTTGAGGGAATATTCATATCCAAAAGCCGTTTTCCGTTCTGCCATTTTAATGTTCTGCTCGATTCCGCTGCCTCCGAAGCAACAATCATCCGAATTCAGAACAATACTATATTCTCCCGGTTCTGAAACCCCGAGCAAATAGTTTTCTCTGAAAACAGGTGCAAAGTTACACACTATAATCAGCCGTTCATCTCCCCGCCCCTTTCTGACAAAAGAAAGGATGTTATGATTTTCATCATCTGCAAAGATCCATTCAAAACCCGACCAATCCGTGTCTGCTTCCCAAAGAGCCGGACAGTTTTTGTAGAAGTGATTGAGAGTTTTCACAAAATCCCTTAATTTGCAATGCATTTCATATTCGAGAAGGTTCCAATCTATTTCTACCCTAAAATTCCATTCTGAAAACTGTCCGATTTCCCCTCCCATAAAAAGAAGTTTTTTGCCCGGATGCGCCATCATATAAGCGTAGTAAGCTCTTAATCCTGCAAATTTTTCTTCATAGATGCCCGGCATTTTATTGAGAAGAGATCCTTTTCGGTGAACAACTTCATCATGGGAAAGCGGCAAAATGTAATTTTCAGAAAACGCATAGGTTAAGGGAAACGTTAATTTTTGATGCTTTCCCTTGCGGTGGATGGGGTCTGTCTTCATGTAGTCAAGGGTATCGTTCATCCAACCCATGTTCCACTTAAAGTTGAAACCTAAGCCTCCCGCATCGACCGGTGCTGTGACAAGCGGCCAAGAGGTCGATTCTTCGGCAATCATCAATATATTTGGATATGCTTCGAAAACCGCTTTATTTAGATCCCGAAGCAGGGCAACGGCTTCTAAATTTTCTCGCCCGCCAAAGGTGTTCGGCCCCCAATTTCCTTTTGTTCTTCCGTAATCAAGATAAAGCATTGACGCAACCGCATCAACGCGAAGCCCATCAACATGATATTTTTCAATCCAAAAAAGCGCATTAGAGAGAAGGAAACTTCTGACTTCATTTCGGCCCCAATCAAAGATGACAGTCCCCCATTCCTTATGCTGACCTTTGTCAGGATCGCTGTATTCGTAGCAAGGCTCTCCGTCAAAGGAAATCAGTCCATCTTCGTCCTTTGGGAAATGTCCCGGAACCCAATCGAGGATGACGCCAAGTCCCGCTTTGTGACACTCATCGACAAAGTACATGAAATCTTCGGGGCTGCCGTAGCGGGAAGTCGGCGCGTAATAGCCACTGACCTGATAACCCCAAGATCCGTCATAGGGATATTCCGTGATTGGCATCAATTCCAAATGCGTGTACCCGAGTTCAAGGGCATAGGGAATCAATTCCGACGCCAGTTTACGATAGCAAAAAGGATTGCCATCAGGATATCTCCGCCAGGAACCGAGATGAACTTCATAAATATTCAAAGCTTTGTCAAAAGGAGGCGAGTCACCTCTTTTTTTGATCCAAGAAGCATCCTGCCACTTATGATGATCTAAAGAATAGACTTTTGAGGCCGTTCCGGGACGTGTTTCCATATGAAACCCATAGGGATCCGTTTTTGCCCGTTTCTTTCCCTCGCCGTCTTCGATAAGATATTTGTAGTGATCAAATTCTTTTACGTTGGGGTAAAACAGTTCCCAGAGACCTTCCTTTGTCAGCCGCTCCATAGGAGCATCTGTCTCATCCCAAGAATTGAAATCACCGATGACAGAAACGCTTTGGCTGTGAGGAGCCCACGTTCGAAAAACACAGCCGGAAACCCCGTCACGGGTCTCAAAATGTGCTCCCATCAACTCATATGCTTTTACTGTTGTTCCTTGATGAAACAAATATACCGGAAGTTCTAACTGTTTTTGCATCTCGGTCTCTCCCTCTTGCGATTTTCGACAAAACATCTGCAGGATAAGATCCAAAATAAAAGGAAGTCAAAAATGTTGACCCCCTTATATTATCATATATTATTCATGTTTGCAAAGATAACCAATATTTTCTATTCCCTATTTTTACATTTTTCAAAGTATTCCGTCCTGAGCATCGACATCAGATGAAGATCCACATATCTGCCGTTTTTCTTTCCGGCATGACGCATGACACCTTCGTACTGGAAGCCAAGTTTCAGATATAAGGCAGCTGCCTTTTCATTCTTTGGCAAATGATCTAACGTGACGCGTTCTGTGTGAAGCTGTATAAAGCAATACTCTAATACTAAGCGCATCGCCTCCTCACCGAGGCCTTTTCCGATGCAATCTTCTTCTCCGATATAAATCCTCGTAATATCAAGAGAATCGGAATGAGGATCAATACGGCTGATATAAACTCTTCCAATTGGGCGATTGTCTTCGCGCAAAGTAATCGTAAACTGTAATTTGTCGCTTTCTTGCGTCCTAATCACATATTCTTTTGCGATTTCTTCATAATCACGTTCATCAGAGATGGTAAAACACTCACTGACGAATGCTTTTTTCTCCCATTTTGCAAAACACACACAATCAGAAAAATCCGTCTCACGAATAATTATGTTTGCCGATTCCATAGCACACCTCCTGATTCTGTTGCTTACTTTATATTACAATGATACATCATTTTGTTTAAAAATGAAATGCGAAAGCTATTATTTCTTAAAGAAAATCTTGTTCAACGGACTTTCTGCTTACCAATCCTTGCAAACATCGACCCAACGCAATGCTCCCGCATAGGAGAATAAATCATCACAAGTGAGTTCAATCGCTGAATTGCTGCTGCCGCAAGCCGGAAACACAGTGTCAAAGCGTTTCAGCGAAGAATCACAGACCACTTGTACCGCTGCATTCTCAATTGCAAAGGGACAAACCCCTCCGACAGCATGCCCTGTATAAGCAAGGACCTCTTCCGCTGTCAGCATTTTTGCTTTCGTGCCGAATTCTGCTTTGTATTTTGAGTTATCAATTTTCGTATCGCCGGCTGTCACAATGAGCAAGCAAGCTTCCGGAAGTTGGAACGACAAGGTCTTTGCTATTCTTGCCGGAATAACACCAACTGCATTTGCCGCCAATTCAACCGTTGCAGAAGAAACCGGAAATTCCAAAATGTCTTGTTCCCTCTTTTTTTCCTTCATAAACTCTCTTACTTTTTCAATTGCCATCTCTGCCTCCGCTGTCTACTATTCCCTATTTCTTGGATTTTTACCTGCTTATTATAACATGAATTCCCTTTGTAACAAAACAGTGAAATAGTAAAAGAGCCACAGCTGCGCGACTCTTTTACCACGTAATCAATATAATATGGAGTGTAAGGATCTATATCAAATACTATTCAGTATAGAAGTGTAGCGGATAGGTTAAATACTGGGCCGGCGGCATTTTTTCTGTGGTATAGAAACCCGGAGGCGACATCAGAAGCTGCGGAATCCGATTTACGATTGTAGCACAGGTCAATTCCACGGTGGAAGGTCCTGCAATATTTACCATGGTGTTTGGTTCTCCGAGGATTTTCCAGTCATTGCGATCCACTTCGCCTTCAGCGTAGACTTTTCCGATGCATTCCGTCACAATCACAGGTCCCTGATTGGTAACCGTTGTCACAACAGCAGACATACCGGTCGGTTCCCCTGCTTTGATGACTTTACCGAGAGTCGTTGACTTGATATCTTTATCGTGCACGGTTGGCACAAGTTTTTGATTCATTGATTTAATGGTCCACCCAAACTGAGAGCAAAGCCATTCGTTTGCATTCCACATGTAAGAAGGCAGAGAATCATTTTGTGCGATTTCCTTTTCAAATGCCTCAAGGGACAATCCCGCTCCGTGTACTTCCGCAAGAGCGATTCCGTAATCTTCGACATTATAACTTGATGCGCCTTCGATTTTCGTGATGTTATGGCTGGCACCTGCTAAGGTGGTGATTAGATTTCCCCAGAAAACATCCTGGTATCCGGATCCTGCAAGAGTACAGCCGTTTTCTTTAGCCAATCTGTCTAATTTATTTGTAAGGGCCGGTGACGTTGTCCACGGGTAAAATGATTCTTCGCAGGTACTGATTGCACAAACGCCGTGCAATGCCGCCAATTCAAAGGCCGGATAGACTTCTTCCAAGAGGCTTCTCGTAGCAATGACACAAACATCCGCGTCACAAGAGTCAAAGACTGCTTCCGGATCATTTGAAATCGGAATATTGAGTTTCATACCAAGCCCCGCTACGTCTCCAACATCGAGCCCCGTGACTTCTGGGTTCATGTCAATCGCTCCAACGATTTCGGCTCCGTGTTCATAAAGATAACGCAAAAAGTACTTTCCCATCTTTCCGCATCCATACTGGATGACCTTGATTTTTTCCCTCA
>JAQUUY010000044.1 GCA_028693645.1 Eubacteriales bacterium
TGTATACTACAATCCAAAAATGGGGAAATAGTCAGGCGATAAGGCTTCCGAAAGCCGCACTGCTGAATGCACGCCTTAAAGAAAATGACCGCGTAGAAATCAAGGTAGAAGACGGAAATTTGCTGATCATACCCGCCAAAAAACACACGACCCTGCAAGAACGGATCGCCGAATACACCGCGGAGTATAAATGCAGTGAATGCGATACCGGAGAGTCTGCGGGCAAAGAGGTATTATGATGAGCTATGTGGCGAAGCAGGGGGATATCATATCCTTGGATTTTGATCCTCGGGCGGGGCATGAGCAAAAGGGCAAAGGACCGGCGATTGTTGTAAGCAATAACCTTTATAATCAGTTCACCAACCTTGCCATGGTATGCCCCATTACCAATACAGATAGGCATTTCCCATTGCATGTTGAACTTGATGAGAGGACGGCAACAACGGGTGTGGTTATGTGCGAACAGGTAAAAGCTCTCGACCTTAACGCTCGAAACGCCGTCTTTCAAGAAAAAGCACCTCAAGACATCGTGGACGAAATCGTCGATTTGCTACTGGGGTTTGTGGAAGTGACGGAATGAAAACAGAAAAATTAAAGGAAATCATAAGCTGCGGCGAAGGCATTACTGTTGAATTTAAGCAAAGCAAAGCCAAACTGAACAAGGATGTTTTCGAATCCGTATGCGCTTTTTTGAATCGAAACGGAGGGCATTTGTTCCTTGGTCTGGAGGATAATGGAAATATTATAGGGATTGAGAGCGCTTTAGGCGAAAAATTAAAAAAAGATTTTGTGACGGCAATGAACAATCCTCTGAAAATTAATCCGACGTTCTATTTGTCCGTTGAAGAAATAGAACTGGAAGGGAAAACAATCTTCTATATCCTTGTGCCGGAAAGCTCTCAGGTTCACAGATGCAATGAGAGGATTTTTGACAGGAATGAAGATGGAGATTTTGATATAACGGACAACACCAACCTTGTTTTTCAAATGTACTTGAGAAAGCAGGGGTCTTATACTGAAAATCGTATTTTTCCTTATGCTCAACTGACAGAATTAAAAGGTGACCTCTTTGATAAGGTTCGAAAACTGGCGATGAACCAGAAGCCGAATCACCCTTGGGGGACCATGAACAATTTGGAACTGCTGAAAAGTGCAGGGCTCTATCGCCAAGATTTGCAGAGCGGCAAGGAGGGCCTTACGTTGGGAGGCATTTTGCTTTTTGGAAAGGAACAATTGATTCACTCGGCCTTACCTCATTACAAAACGGATGCGATTTTGCGAAAAATAAATGTAGATCGTTATGACGACAGAGATGATATTAGAGTGAATTTACTCGACAGCTATGAAAGACTGATGCAGTTTATTGCAAAACATTTGAACGATAATTTTTATATGGAAAAAGATCAGAGAATGAGCATTAGGGACAAAATTTTTAGAGAAGTGGTGTCGAATCTCTTGATTCACAGAGAGTTTACAAATGCCTTCCCAGCAAAGCTTGTTATTGAAAAGGACAGGGTCTTTACTGAAAACAGCAATAAGCCTCACCAAAACGGAGTCATTGATCCGGAAAACTTTTCGCCCTATCCAAAGAACCCAACGATTGCTAGATTTTTTAAAGAAATCGGGTGGGTTGATGAACTGGGATCCGGAGTAAGAAATATTTATAAGTATAACAAGATATACTCTGGTGCGGAGCCCCTTTTCATTGAAGGGGATGTGTTCAAGACTATTATTCCCCTAACCCCGCAAGCTAGTGACCAAGCTAGTGACCAAGATAGTGACCAAGATAGTGACCAAGTTAAAGAAAATAGGAATGAAGCAATTTTAGCGTTTTGTAAAGTGGCAAGGAGTAGAATTGAGTTGCAGGAGTTTGTCGGGATTAAAAGCAGACGGTATTTTAGGGAAAAGATACTAAATCCTTTAATCAGGCAAGGATTGCTAAAACTAACGATGCCGGAAAACCCCAACAGCCCAAAACAGAAATATTACGTTTCACCTCAGACAGAAATAAAAAAGAAATAGGAGTAAATCAAATGACAGAGAAAAATTACGTCCCTTGGGACCTCATGGACCGTTTCCTTACAGAGTCCTTTATCTGGTACGGAGTGCCGGAAGCCGAAGCCAAGATTTGTGCGGATGTGTTGATCGAAAGTGATCGCCGTGGCATCGAGAGCCATGGCTGCAATCGCTTCAAGCCCATCTACATCGACCGTATCGTCGCAGGGATTCAACAGCCGGTGACCAAGATAGACATTCTCAAAGAGACCCCCACAACAGCGGTGCTCGATGCCAACGACGGCATGGGGATGGTCGTGAGTCACAAGGCCATGACTATGGCAATCGAAAAGGCCAAGACCTATGGGCTTTCGATGGTTGCGGTCAGAAACTCAACCCATTATGGGATTGCAGGCTATTGGGCGACCATGGCAACAAAAGCCGGCCTGATTGGAATCACAGGAACCAATGCGAGACCTTCGGTTGCGCCGACGTTTGGCGTCGATAATATGATGGGGACAAACCCCTTGACCGTGGGATTCCCAACGGATGAAGACTTCCCTTTCATGCTGGACTGCGCGACACCGATTACACAGCGCGGCAAAATTGAATATTTCGCTCGGATGGGAAAACCGACTCCTGCCGGCATGGTCATCGGCCAAGACGGAAGCGCGATGACCGACAGTGAAGAGATTCTTGTTGCCTTAACTCAGGGGAAAGCGGCACTCGCACCTCTTGGGGGCATTGGCGAAGAGCTCGGCGGCTACAAAGGCTATGGCTACACCACAGTGGTCGAAGTTCTCTCCGCGGCGCTGCAGGCCGGAAGCTTTTTAAAGATGCTCACCGACTTTGACGAAACGGGAAAGAGAAAGCCCTATCATCTCGGGCATTTTTTCCTCGTCATCGACCCCGAGGCGTTCATGGGGCTCGACAGCTTTAAAAAAACCTGCGGGGACATCTTGCGTGAGCTTAGAGCCTCTAAAAAAGCTGCTGGGCATGATCGAATCTACACCGCGGGTGAAAAAGAATACTTGGTCTGGCTGGAGCGAAAAGACAAGGGGATTCCCGTCTCGGAATCGGTTCAAAAAGAGTTGATTGCCGTGAGAGATGCCATTGGTGCAGGCTACCGCTTCCCCTTCGAATGATCCTATGATAAAATGAAGGGTAACGCAGACGAAAAATCAGGATAAAATAAGAACAAATAAAAAAAATCGGAAAAAGAAAGGGACTGCGCAAATGAAGATGCAAAACGGATACCTTGCATTGCTCTTTCTTGCGGGCGGATCGATGGCGGCAGTCAGTGCTGCCCAGGTATTCGGGCGGCCTTTTTCGTGGGAACTTTACTTCCCGAACGGAGCGGGAGATGCTGCTTTTTTGCTCTTTCTTTTTGTGTTATGCCGTCTTTTCCCTTTGCAGATTAGCGAAATCAGGCGCCTTGATCTTGGGATTGTACCGGCAGTGGTCGGAGTCTTTCTCTATGGACTGCATCCGACAATTCTACTTTTTCTCCTGTCTGTATTTTTCCACTTTGGTCGAGACCCCGAAACAAAAAACATCCGTCATCTTTTCCTCGCCATACCTCGAAAACAGCTGTTTTCACTTGCAAGTATGGTTTGCGCGATTTGGACAGCGGGTGTTTTTCTTCGTTTATTCGGGGAGGCAAGTTCTGACTATTCAACGGCGGATTTGATTGTTCATGTGGTCGTTTTTCTGCTGATTGCAGGTATCATTGACATCTTGCTGCAATTCCTTTATATCATGACCAAGGGCGGTGCTCTGGTGATTCCCACGATGTCGCAGCTTACAATAAGGATGCTTCCTAAACTGGCCTTTGCTGCGCCGCTTGGAGTCTTATTTACGATTTTACTCGATCAGCCAAATGGCTGTTATTATAGCTTGGTTTTCCTGTTCCCGGCAGCGCTGGCTCGCTATTCCTATCACTGCTATCTCGACAGTCGGCGGATGCATATGCGTACAATCGGGGCGCTTTCTCGTGCGATTGAAGCAAAAGACCCGTACATCCGCGGTCATTCGCAGCGAGTCGCTTTTCTTTCCACCGAAATCGGACGGGAGATGGGGCTTTCAAACAGAGCCCTTGAAGAAATCAAAGTGGCCGCCTTGCTTCATGATATCGGCAAGATTGGAATCGAAGACAAGATTTGGAACAAGCCGGGCTTATTGACCAAGGAAGAATTCGAGGAAGTAAAAAAGCATCCGACGCTAGGGCGCCAGATGATTGACCGGATTGGCTTCTCTCACAAAATCAGCGATGCAATCGAATACCACCATTGTTATTTTGACGGTTCGGGTTACCCCGTCGACTCAAAAATGACAAGAGTGCCCCTTGCGGCTGCAATCATAAGTATTGCGGATGCGTATGATGCCATGACCTCGGATCGTCCTTACCGGAGGAGAGTCGGGGATGAAACGGCACTGCGTATCCTGCGTGAAAATGGCGGGAAACAGTTCGACACTCGCGTAGTAGAGGCGTTTTCCAACATCCTTGCTGCACAATTTGAGCAGGACGAAGAACAAGACGAAGAGCAAAATCCGGAAACACCGACAGCAAAAGGATAAGTCATCAGGAAAGAGGCAACAAGAGGATGAGACCCAAAGAGCATTCTGAGCAATACCAAAGACCTTTTATTGCAGATCTCAGCAAAGTCAATGTGCAGCGCATCAAAGCGGCGTCCGGCTCTTTGGTTGTCCTTGTTATGGCAATCGCGCCTTCGTTCTTCTTCTTGAAAAAAGAAGAATGGCGGTATTTCCCAATTAATTGCTACTTGGGGCTCCTCGTATTACTGTTTGTATTGATGAGTGTCTCTTTGATTTATTATTGTGTAATTGGCAAAACGCCACAAAAAAATGCCGGACTAATACAATTTGGCGCCGTCAGCCTGATGTTCTTTTTTCTGGCTTGGAGCGGCGCAATTTCGCTTCTTGATCAATTTTCGTCCGGCCATGTCACCATCTATTCGGCGGGCATAATGCTTTCGGCCTTAATCTTTTACCTCTCACCAAAGATTGTCATACCGGTTTGCCTTGTAATGCACAGTTTGTTTTTGCTCGGAATGTTTATGGTACAAGACTCAGCTGATCTTCGGCTCTCTAACACCTTGCTTTCTACAGCGATTCTTTTTGTTTCGCTTTTGACTTCTTGGAACAATTATAACGGGCGGCTTGACTATTTTCGCAGGCGCGCGCAAATCGAGAAAAAAAATCAACAACTCTTGAAGCTCAATCGGGAGCTTGAATTGGCAAATCAAGAGCTCGAAAAGCGTTCGGCAACGGATGCGCTTACAGGACTCAACAACCGACGGATGTTTGAAGAGGCGATGCGAAAGGAATGGGAACGCTGCAGGCGTTATTCCATCACGCTTTCCGTGATTATGTTGGACGTCGATCATTTCAAGTATTTTAATGACCATTATGGACATCAGACGGGCGACTATTGCCTCCACCAGATCGGAACACTGCTTGCCCGCACGGTTCGTTTTGCTTCCGATATCGTCGCACGGTATGGCGGAGAGGAATTCATCATTGCCCTGCCCTACACCGACAGTGAAAAAGCGGCGGCTCTGGCCGAACGCATTCGAAGCGAAGTCGAACGCTTGAAAATCAAACACGAAGCCTCTGCTGTTTCAGACCATGTGACCGTGAGCATCGGGGTTTCAACAACGATACCCAGCGAGGAGACCAGCTCTGACGAATTGATTTATGCGGCGGACATGGCGCTCTATGAGGCAAAGGACAAAAACAGAAATTGTGTCATCGCCGTAGAGGTATAGAATTAAAAAAACTTTTTTGAGCGGCACCCCGTTTTTTTGAAACGGATTTCGAATTGAAGTAATATGAGGAAAAAAGAATGAGAACGATTGATAATGAAGCCCTGTCTGCCAAGACAGACGAGCGGGTGAGAGAACTCTTCCTATTACAATATGAATCCTTTATCCTGCGAACGACATCCAAAGTGACGGGTCAGTACATAACAAAGCAGGATGATCGCTGGTCCGTTGCGCTTTCTGCGTTCAATGAAGCAGTGAATTGCTACACGGCCGAAAAAGGGGGCTTTCTTCCTTTCGCCGAATTGGTAATCAAAAGAAGGATCTACGATCAATTCAAAAAAGAGACAAAGAATCCGAGCGAGCTACCGATCGATCCGACTTATTTTGAAAGTGAACCGGACGAAATGGAAGAAAATTTGAGCCTCAAGAGGCAGATTATAGAAAAAACGTGCATTGACAGTGAAAATGAGGCGAAGCTGGAGATCGAAGACCTTTCGGCACTCCTTGGCAAATATGGATTTTCTTTTGCGGATCTGATTTCCTGCTCTCCAAAGGCAGAAAAAACAAAGATTTCCTGCGCAAAGATCATCGCGTATCTGTGCCAAAACGAGATTCTTTTAGCGCAGATGAGGAAGACAAAAACCCTGCCGGTAAGTATTCTCGAAAAAAATTTGGGCGTACCCCCGAAAATCATGGAAAGACATCGAAAATACATAATAGCAGCGGTTGAGATGATTTCCGGAGATTATCCGATCCTAAGCGGCTATTTAAGCTATGTGAAAGGGGTACTTTGACATGAAAGGAATCGTAGTCGAAATTAAAGGCAAACAGGCCATTGTATTGACGGACGACGGAATCATCAGACAAACGATAAATGAAAGTTACCGAACAGGACAAGAGATGAATATTATGGAACCAAAGAAAAACAAGAACTTGTTTCTTCGCTATGGAGTCAGCATCGCGGCAGCGCTCATGGTATTTGCCGGCGGCGCGTTTGTTTACGCAGATCCTGTTGGATATGTGAGCTTAGATGTCAATCCTTCGATTGAGTATTCGATCAACACCTTTGACAGAGTCATAGAAGTCAAGGCGTTGAATGAAGACGGAGAAAAGCTCCTTGCAAGCCTCAATCTTGAAAACCTGACAATAGAAGAAGCAGTGAAAAGAACCACTGCCGCATTGATTGAAGCGGGATATATTACAGCAGATCAAAGCGCAGGTATTGTCATTGCAACATTCATGGAAGAAGAAGAAGAAGCAGTCGCTCTTGCCCAAAAGATTCAGGAAGACCTTTCGGCCTTTGTAGAAGAAGAGGGTGAAACGGTTGAAGTGGTGAGTGAGGCAGTGGGATTTGAGAGAGTACAAGAAGCCAAAATGCTTGGTGTAACGGCAGGAAAACTCAATCTCGTACAGAAGCTGTTCGCTCTCTCCGGTGAAGAAGCCGATCCGGCGAAGCTTGAGGAATGGCTCGGAAAATCCGTAAAGGAAATCAACAAAGAAACCAAGGCACTTCGCAAGGCCCAAAAAGAAGAAATGGATGGGGACCTTGAGGATGATGACGATTCCGATCTTGAAGACGAAGATTCCGATCTTGATGACGACGACAGCCTTGTAAAGGCAACAGAACAGAAAAAAACAACAGAACAGAATAAAGTAAAAGAAGAAAAAACGGTGCAAAAAGCCGAAGAAAATAAGACCAAAGAAACGAAAGTAAAAACGGAAGACGCGACTGATTCCGACGTGGCCGATGATGCCATCGTGCCCGAAGAAGAACTTGAGGACGAAGCGTCTGAAGACAAGGCATCCCCGGGTTCTCCGAATGAAAACAGCAGCAAGGAAAAGCCCGAAAAAGACAAAAGTAACAAAACTAACGACGGTAATGACGATTAAACTCCCGTGATTGCCAAAAAATAGCTCAGCAAAAGCCTGCGTGCGGTGGCCACAAACACTGTTCGTGGGCTTTTGCCCCCTTCGGGTCTTTGTTTCCGAAATGTAATATTGAAATCTGTGGAATTGTGCTATTATATTGGTATTATCCATACTCATTCGGGTATAAGACTCAAAGAAAACGATTTACAGCAAAATAGGATTACATAGGAGGAGAGTTTCATGAAGATCGGAATCATTGTTTACTCGAAAACCGGGCATACGTTCGAAGTGGCAGAGCGTTTGGCAGCCAAATTAAAAGTGGCGGGTCACGAAGCGGTTTTGGAGAAGATCCTTCCGGAAAACGAAAGCGCAAAAGGAAAAGACCTCAGGTTTGCTAACCTGCCGGAAACGAGAGGGTATGATTTTCTTGTTTTTGGTTCCCCCGTCTGGGCGTTTTCTCTTTGTCCCATCATGAAGGAGTATCTCGAACGCAGTTCTACCATCGTTGGGAGCAAAGCGCTGGCTTATGTAACCATGGGATTTTCTTTCCCCGGCTTCGGAGGGACTCACGCGGTGAGGCAGATGACAAAACTTATTACAGAAAATGGCGGGAGAGTCATAGATACAGCAATCGTTGGTTGGGGCGGAAGCAAGAGGGAAGAACGCATGGAAGAAATGCTGACAAACTTTTTGAGAACAATCCAAGCATAAATAGTAGATAAAGAAAACGACTTTGGAGGATGAAAATGATGCGTTCCTATGCAAAGCAAAAAACAAGAGCGGTGATCGTCGCAGGCCTTATGCTGGTCGGCGTTTTCTTGCTTGCGTTTACACCGACGACCGAGGTCCATGCCGAGGTAGCATTTTCGGACATAGATGGACACTGGGCAGAATACCAGATTGAAAATGCGGTGAGCAAGGGAATCGTCAAAGGCTATAAAAACGGAACCTTTGGACCCAATAAAAAAGTTTCGCGTGCAGAGTTTGTTTGTATGCTGAACCGTGCGCTCGGGAATCTGGGAGAAGCACAGATTTCGTTTTCGGATGTCGATAAAGCGGATTGGTATTATGCCGATATCGCAAAGGCAGTCAATTCGGCCTACGCGACGGGCTTTGAAGATGGTACATTTTTGCCAAACAAAACAATCAGTAGGCAAGAAGCGGCTTTTATGGTCACAATGATTGTCCCAACAGAGGGAGAAAGCAGCAACCTGAAATTATTTTCGGATTATACCTCGATTTCGGATTGGGCATACAAAGCGATGTCAAAAATCGTCAGCAAGGAATATCTCAGCGGTTATAAAGATGGAAAACTCCACCCGCTGGACGCCTTGACGAGAGCACAAGCAGTTACGATGATTAACGATATTATGAATGAAGAAAACATCGTTGACACAGAGCCTGTGATCGACGACAACAATACAAAACTGAGCGGAAAAATCTATCCAAACAATGTCAACATAGTAAAAGGACTCGAAGAAGGCAGCGTATCCATTACCGACTGCGTTATTTTGGGCACGCTATCTGTAAAAGGCGGCGGAACAAGTACGATCAGCGTCACGGATTCGCGCGTCGCCAACCTCAGCGTTGCAAAAGCCGGTTCCCCCGTCAGAATCCTCGCAAAGGGCGAGACGAGCATTGAAAACACGACGGGTACCAAGGAATTTATCCTTCAGACTTCAAATATAGACGGTGGAATCTACGGTGCCGGATTTGAAAATCTGACGCTTACTTCTGCGGCGGAGCCGACGCTTCGCGGCACCTTTGGAAATGTATTTTTGAATGGAAGCGGAGCTTCTGTAAACTTTGAATCAGGGGACATCGAAAAGCTGACGGTCGGGCCGGAGGCGAAGACCCCCGAAGTGACCATGGATGACGATGCGGATATCGAAGTGGCCGTTGTGAACGCCGCGGCGAATTTCTTTGGAGAAGGCCAAATCGCAAAGATGTACATCAATGCAAAGGGCGTTGCTTATGAGACAAAACCAAGATCGGTTATTGTGGGAACAGGCGGAGACCTTCCGGAAACGGGGGCGGCTGACTCGGGAGTAACAATCAGTCCCGAAAAAGGTGACACGGACGTCTATACCAATACGGGAATTACAATTACCTTTTCCTCCAAAATGACCAACCCAAAAGGAAAAGCGCTTTCGGCATCGAAAGTTGACGATATCGTGACCCTGACCGAAGGCTCTGCCGGCGGTACGGTAATAGAATTTACGGCGACGATCAACAAGGCGGCAACGGCATTTTCGATTGTGCCCAAAACGGCCTTGAGCGAAAATACCAAATACTATATCACCATTCTCGCGGGAACGATGATGGATGAGGGAAAAGTCCTAAACACAGGTCTTTCGAGTTATTTCACGACCGGCGAAACGGCAGAAACCCTGAAAGTAGAGTTTTATCCGGCCAATTCCCAGACCTCGATTCCGCTGACGACGAAGCAGCTGACCATCCGATTCTCCGAGAAAATCACGGATGCGGACGGAGGGACTCTTACCGTCGATGAGAACTCCTACTTGAAAAAAGAAGCAATCACCGTCTTGAAAGCCGG
>JAQUUY010000045.1 GCA_028693645.1 Eubacteriales bacterium
GAACTTAAAAGAACAGATGAAAATGCCGTGATAAGCCATGTCGAAATCATTAGCGATATTCTTTCGTATCAAAAGATTTTGGCTTGTGTGAATGCAAGCATCGAAAGCAACCTTTTGCTCGTGCAGGCGGAAGAAAACAATAAATCTTAAAGGAGGGAAATGAGTGAGTTGTATGGTTGCCTTTCATGGTGTTGATTCCAAGATAGGAACGACGATGCTTTGTCAGTCCGTCGCAGAGTGGATTGCAAAGGAAAAAAAAGATCACAGAGTGCTTTTGGTATCATTAAACGGGCGAGAAGGAAGTGAATATACCGATAAAGCAGGGGCAAGCATTGAATCGCTGAAAATCTTTCTTGATAACCGGCTTCTTTCAAGAAAGGAACTGCTTGAAAGCTCGAAGAAAAGTGCGAACTTTCATTTAATTGCAGGAGTGAGTGACTCCAGACAAGCTCGTCACTTTGCTCCGGAGGCGGCCGTATATTTTCTTGATAGCGTGGAAGATGATTTTGATGTGATTCTTGTAGACACCGGGAATGAACTTGACAACGGACTTGCAATCGGTGCGCTCGAACGAATTAAAAACAGGGTTCTTGTCATTAGCCAGCAAGAAACGATGCTTAGACGCTACGAGATTCAAAAACCGCTATATAAAAAGTTGGGTTTTTCCTTCGAACGAACTTTGGTGAATAAATATCAAAAAGAAGATCCTTATGATCTTTCTTATATATCAAAACGACTTTCCGTTTCGGAAAATGAACTGTTTCAGATTAGTGAGAGCGGAGAAGCAAGACAGGCAGAAGTCGTGCATAAAACCTTGTTATCTTTCAAGGATTCCAAATATAAAGAAGAAATTGAACAGACTGCGAAAGCAATCATAGGGAATCACGCGATGACAAAAAAGGTGGAAGTAAAGAGGAAAAAATGGATATCTTTTATTTAGATGAATATCTGCAAGGCGCAAAAGTGAATTGTAGGATAAGCGCCAAGGAAAATAATTCCCTTGATTTCACAAAGCTTTGCATCGAAATCAGAGATGCTTTGATTCGCGAATGGGAGGAAGGTGGCGCTGTTGATTTTTCTTCAGCCACTTCGCTTCAAAAAAGAGCGATTATAGGCTATGCAAACGAGACCGCCTATTTTAAAGAAAAAATCAAGCAAATGATTACCTGTCTACAAGCAGAAACAGTGGCATTCCCTCCTTGGTATGAAAATCTTGCGGAAGCAATCTTTCATGAAAATTGGGGAATGGCGGCGATTGCAGAATGGTTTTCTGACAGTTATCGTGAAAGCAGCTCCGCAAAGATTATTGGAGACAGAATCTATTTTCTCCATGAGGGACGAATGAAACAAATGCCTCAAAAAATCAGCGAGGAAAGAAAAGAGCAGATGATACGAGCTTTTCTTTTGTTGACTCCCGAGGAACGTCTGGACAAAGAATTTCATGAAGTATATCTTCTCGACGGAACGAGAATCACTGTATTTCGTGGGGCGATGACAAAAACGGGGCAGGATGTTGTCGTATTCAGGCGTTATATCGTTCCGCAATTAACTTTTGAAGAGCAAGCGTCACGAAAAACGATTCCGACAGAGGCGATTCCCTTTTTTCGTGCGATGGTAGCGGTTGGGTTCAATGTTGTTTTTCTGGGGCAAATCAGGAGTGCCAAAACCACGTTTCTTTCAACTTGGCAAAGTTATGAAAATCCTACCTTGGAAGGAGTTTTGATTGAAACGGATCCTGAAATTCCGATGCATCAGCTTATGCCCGGAGCACCTGTGATACAACTGCTTGCTGACGATGAAAAGTTAAGTAAAATTTCAAAGAACCTGCTGCGCAGCGATGCGGATTATTTCATTTTAGCGGAGGCGAGAGATGGAAATGCACTGGACACTGCCATCAGGATTGCAGGGAAAGGGACTCGCCGGATGAAAATGACCTATCATTGCGGAGAACCACTTGATTTTCCTTATGATGCCGCTTATGAAATCGTTCGAAGTGTGGGCGGAGATGTTTCGCTTACAGCTCAAAAAGTAGCGGCAAGTTTTGATTATGTCTTTCATTTCGTCCAGCTAAAAAACAAAAACGAAAAGAGGCTACATGGAATCTACGAATTATCCTTAGATCGCGCCACAAAAAGCATCGTGATGAAAAGAATCTGCAGATATGACTTTCAAAATGACAACTGGACTTTTGAAAATCCAATCAGCTTACAGAAACTGCATTTGGCAGAGGAAGAATCTCCTGAGCAAGCAGCGATTTTAGCGTCAGAATCGAAGCGCCTTTCAGGCAGAAAGGAGATGATTGTGTGAAAGCAGAAAACATTCTTCTCTCTGTAACTGTGGTATGCTATGCCACATTATTTCTCGGCATCATTTTTGTCAGTTATGAAAGAATACAGCTATTCCTTGCAAGGCTTCGAATGCGACATAGACTGAGAGCAAGAAGCGCAGAGTATCGAGAAACAATCGCTGCAGAACTTTGGCTTCGCGCTGTTTTATCATCAAGCATAGGCCGCGCGGTTTCCCCGAGTTTTTTTCTTGGGGGGCTTTGCGCTTTGTTTCTCATCCTATTTTTGCTATGTTTCAAAACCTTTACTCTATTTATGTCGATTCTTGTTTCGCTTGCGGCGGTGTCGCTCCCTTGCCTGCTGCTTTTCATTAAAGCAAGTACAATGCAGCAAAAAGGAAGTCAGGAAGGGGAATACTTGCTAAGCAACTTGCTCAGATACTATCGGATTTCAAATTTCAATATTTGTGAAGCCATTGAGCGGACGCTACAAGAAGAAAGTGAACTTAGAATTACGCGAAAGCATTTATTTTCTTTGCTCTTGCAGTTGCGTGCCTCCGGTGACAAAAGCAAAATGAAAAATGCTTGTGATGAGTTCTCCTACCTTCTCGGTACTAATTGGGGAAGAATGCTTGCGCATAATATCGCGGAAGCAGCAGTCAAAGGTAGCAATGTTTCCCTTGCGCTGGAAGACATCCAGATTCAGCTTCGCGAAGCAAGAACTGCCGCAGAAGAAAGAAAACGATTAAATGGAGAATCCCTTCGTATGACTTGCTTGCTGGTTCCGATTCTATACCTTGTGACCGTCGCAATGTCACTATGGTACTTGGAACTCCCTTTGTTTCATTTTTTTAAAAATCAGTTTGGAACTAGAGAAGGTCTGGTGTTTTTTTTACTGATTAGCTTTCTTTTTGTTGCAGACCAGGGCTTTCTGACCCTTGTTCTAAAACAAAAGTATGATTATTGAGGAGTGAAATAATAATGACGTATCTCATATACTTGGCGGTATTTAGTACCGGCTTTAGCGGCGTTCTTCTTTTGCAGGCAGAAAAGTATCAGAAAGCAGTAAAAAGAGCCAAAAGATGGAGGATTCAAGCCGTTAGGAACTTGCCATCGGGCACTAGCTCTCTGCCGCAGCTCAAGCTCTTTCTGAAAAAAATCAAAAAGGCAAGAATGGAGTCGGAATTATATGAAACAGTTGCGTTTTTGAGAAATGCGATCCTTCTTGGAAACGGCAGAGTGAAAGGGGCGGACAGCTTGATTGAAGAACTATCAACAAGAAGAGGATATTTGGCTGCTGTTTTTGGGAAGGTGCTTCGACTGATCAGACAAAACCAAAAGGAAGAAGCGCTGCGTTGTTTTACGGAAGAGTTAGGAGAAACGCAGGGTTCTGATTTTGGCAGGCTGCTTTTAGCCTGGGATGAAATGGACCCTTCTCTACTCGAAGAAAGCTTGTTTTCCTATCAAAAATGCATTCGGGAAGTGCGTTTGACCGCGAGAAAAAAGAAGGATGAAGTTATAAGTGATTTAATCTATCTTCCTGTTGTATTAAATGTCATGCTCGTATTTCTCAACTTTATTTATGTCGGCTATTTTATCGATCAGAAAGAAATGCTGACCATGCTTTTGTAAGTAAAAGAAAGGAACAGAAAAATGAAACAGATGATTGTATTAGTGTCATCCATTGCCCTTGGAATCTTGATTGCAGGCTTTGTCGTCGGTTTTTCGGCAGAGGCAAAAACTCTTGCGACAAGTACGGAAACAGCTATTTCCTATGCAGATATTACAACACCGTGAGAGGAGAAACAGGAGGGGTTTGCCTTGAAACAGTTTATCGTTCTTTCTGCAATGGTTGCCCTTGGCATCTTTGTTTTTCAACTGATTGCGGGACCCGATGAGTCCTCTATTGTAAATCTTTTGGGAAGTGCTTGGAGTCATGAAATCTTGCTTCGGACAGCAACTCCCTAAGAGAATAGGAGGAATCCTTGAAACAATTCATCATACTTGCCGCCATTTTGCCGCTGCTGCTTCTTTTCTTGGCGCAATATTGTCTCGACCAAAAAAACAGCAAAATGCTAAATCTTTTTCAACAAGAAGTCTATTCTGCAAAAGAAGAAGCAAAGCAGGCCGGCTGTTTTACGCCTGAAATAAAAAACAAGCTCCGGGTTGAACTTTCCAAAACTCTTGGAGTGGAAGAAGAGGAGATTCTGATTGAAGCAACAGAAACAAAGCAGTATCGGATCAATTATTTTGATGAGAGCGGAGGACGTGGAATCATTCGTTACAAAATCACCTTTCCGCTTAAAAAGTTGATGGCGGGCGGAAAACTGCTTGGGCTCAAAGAGGAAGAGAATCAAGGGATGTATACTGTCGAAGGAAGTACAGCAAGCGAGTGTCTGCCTTGACGGAGGGAACGCATGAAAGTATTTATCGTGTTTTTGGGCTTATTGATTGCGAATATAACCTTTATCACTTATCAGGGCGACCTCGCACGCTACCTTCGCCTTCAGGATTTTCTGAAAGCGACAGCGGAGGAATGTGCCTGCGGAGCTGCCGGGTATTATGATGAAGAAGCGTTTAGCCGTGGAGAAATGCTTGTTAATGCAGTTGAAGCCGAGAAATATGTCAAATATATCACGGCGCAGGCAGAGGAGCTTTTGGAGGCTGACCCAGGGGGGACTCTTTCCTATCAAATTGAGATACTGCCCAGCGAATTGCCTTCGGTGGAAGTGCAGTTAACGTTGAAAACTTCAGATTTGTTTCGACTTTCTTTCCTCAAAGTCGAGGAGGTCACGCGAACCGCGAAATATGAGCTTGTCGGGGCAGGGAGCCGGTGATAGAATGTAGCAAAAAGCCGGAGCGAAGCCTATGAAAAGCAATATCGATACAGAGCTTCAAGAGAAGCAGAAACAACGGATTTGGGAACTCGACTTTATCCGAGGTCTTTGTATTTGTCTGATGCTGATGGATCATACTTTTTTCGATCTCGCTTTTTATTTCAAAACCCGCTGGTTCACGGACGGCGAAACAAGCGGGTTTCTATATTCGTTGTGCGATCTTCTGAAAAATGGTTATTTTGGCTTGCCGGCGAGGGATATTATTTGGTATTTGGCAGTGTTCTGCTTTGTCTTTGTCTCGGGTCTCTCTTCTGCATTGAGTCATTCCAATCTCAAACGAGGGATCGCGCTCGCCATTGTTGCCCTTGGGCTTTCGGGAGGGACTTTTCTTCTTGACTATTTGCTAAAGCAAGAAAACGTCTTTGCTATTCGTTTTGGGATTCTACATATGCTGGCCTGTTCCATCTTGCTCTATTATGTCATTCATAAATTTGACCGGCGTTTTTCCTTCTCGCTCGCAATCGCAGTGATTGTGGCAGGTGTTTTTTTCGACCGACAGCCTCTTGAAACGGAATTGCCGTGGCTGCGAATCTTCATAAGTACAAAACAGGGCTTTTTTTCGGCTGATTATTTTCCTCTGTTCCCGTGGTTTGGATATTTTGTGCTGGGAGCGTTGGTCGGGGCGGTGGTCTATGAAAAACGACTTTCTTTAGTGCCAAAATTACCGGGGAAGCGAGTTGTTCCGACAATTCTTTTTATTGGGAGGCATTCCCTTTGGTTTTATCTTTTTCATCAGCCAATCATCTATTTCCTGTTGCTTTGCGTTGGAGCTGTTTTATTATAAGAACGCGCATTACAGTTCTTTGAGTAGAAAGTCAGCTATTTTCTCATGACCAAGTACGGTGGGGTGAAGCCCATCGCGCAGATAGTCCTCACAAGTCTCTTTTGTGTAAAGACCCAAAAAATAAGTTTGTGTATCGAGGATTCGAATTGCTTCCTTTGTTCCAAACGAAATCATCAAATTCCGAAGTTCTTTCAAAGATTCGTTTACTGCGGCATAATCTACCTCAGCAATCCAAAACTTTGAGGCCATATCAGAATCGACAAATAAGGGAATCAGAAAAATGGGTTCTATGCCGTTTTCTTTTGACAAGGCGGCTATTTTTTTATAATAGGAAAGGGTTTCTTCGGGGGAACAAATCCCGTAAATATAATCATTGGTGCCGCCAAGAAACACCACCTTGTCTGGTTTGTGTGCAAGAACATCTTGTGAAAAACGCGATAATGCCTGCGGTGAAGTTTCGCCGTTCACGCCTTTGTTGATTACCTCGGCGCCGCTTGCTTCTCTATAAAGACTCGCAAAGCATTCACTGCGTCTATGTGGAAAGCCATTCACGATGCTGTTTCCGATAAAGACAATTTTATTTTTTTTCATATTCATATTTTTTTCTTTCCTGTCATTATTTTTTGTTATAATCACATTATATATTGAAATGATGATTCCGAAAATACGTTTTTCAAAGGAGCGCAGATGATGATAAATTTTGATGAAATGATAGAACGACGCGGAACCGGATCGATTAAATATGATTTTGCCGTGGAAAAGGGTTTGCCGGAAGACGTATTGCCTCTATGGGTTGCAGATATGGATTTTCGCACACCGGCCTGTGTATCAGAGGCTTTGATTGAAAGAGCCAAGCACGGGATTTTTGGGTATTCAGAGCTTGGCCCCGAATATTTTGAGGCAATCGAGAATTGGTTCAAAAATACGACGGGCTGGCAGGTCAAGAGAAATTGGCTGATAAAAATGCCGGGCATTGTTTTTGCTGTTGCAACCATTATCCGCGCGTTGACAGAGGAAGGCGATGGCATCCTGATCCAAGAACCCGTATATTATCCCTTTGCCGAGTGCATCGAAACCAATGGACGGAAGAGAATTGTGAACGAGCTTCTTTTTGATGGCGCACGCTATACGATTGATTTTGAGGATTTCGAAGATAAAATTATAAACAACAAGGTCAAACTCTTTATTCTTTGTAATCCGCACAACCCCATCGGTCGGGTCTGGACTGAAACTGAATTGATTAAAATGGGTGAAATCTGTCAAAAACATGGAGTCCTTGTTCTTTCGGATGAGATTCACCAAGATTTTATTTATCCGGGGCATAAGCATTTTGTATTTGCGGCGCTTAAACCTGAATTCGAAGAAATCAGCATCACCTGTACTTCTCCGAGCAAGACCTTCAACCTCGCCGGTCTTCAGATTTCAAATATTTTTGCGCCCACCCAGGAACTTCGCCATAGAATTAAAGCCGAGCTTTGGCGAATGGGTGTTGATGAGTCAAATATCATGGGGCAGATTGCTTGTGAGGCAGCTTACAGAGGCGGTGCAGAATGGCTTTCCGAGCTAAAGGACTATCTGCTGGGAAATCTTGCGTATATTAGAGACTTCTTAAAAGAACACTTGCCTCAAGTTAGCCTTGTGGAACCAGAAGGGACCTATCTGGTTTGGATTGACTTTAGGAAATTGGGATTGTCTGATGAAAACTTGGAAGATTTGATGATAAATAAAGCGCGTTTATGGCTTGATGCAGGGACGATGTTTGGCAAAGGCGGGTCAGGTTTTGAACGTTTTAATATCGCTTGTCCAAGGGCGACCCTCGAAAAAGCAATGTCTCAATTGGAATCAGCAATCCTTGCGCTGCAATAAACACGGAAAGCAAAAGATGAAGGCAGAAAGCAGAAATTATCTAAAAAAACGCGAAGACTTTTGACAAGAAAAAAATCATCGGTTAGAATAAAGCGTAAAGGAATTCTATTCTAACATTTTAACTTTGTTTTTTAATTCTTCGGATCGATTCATTAAGGAGATAGCAGAAATGGTGAGTGACAAGAAGCGCCGTAGCAGTGACGCTATTATCAAGGTTGCCGAAAAAGTGTGTCTCGAACACTACGGTCATAAAAATATAGATAAGGTCATCGCCGATTTGTTGTTTTGGGATTTTCAGTTGGATGGAACGAATTATCTCGACTATTTTGAATACGACCCACCAACCTCGGGAGAAACCGCAAAGGCGTACAATCTGTATATGAAAAGAAAATCCGAAAAGCACTCTCGTGATTAGCTTTGAAGCAAGCTGATGCTTGACAAATCAAGCCTTCTGATTATAATTAAAAATATACTTTTATAAAATAAATGCGATGAAGAGGCTACCACCTCGGAGCAGCGCCTGATGAGGGTTGCCGGCGGACAACGTGTCTGTCGTTATCCAAAATGAAGATCTCGTTTGGGTGGAACCGCAGAATATGCCCCAAGCATTGTGTTTGCAATAGCTTGGGTTTTTTTATTTCAAAAAACAGGAGGACAAAATGGAACAGAAGATTGCGCAGGAAGGCCTGCAGGAATACAAAGAGTTTGAAGCAAGTGAGGAAAGCAGACTCTTTCGTCATACTACCTCTCACATACTTGCACAGGCGGTAAAACATCTTTTTCCGGAAGCAAAGCTTGGCATCGGACCGGCTATTGATAACGGCTTCTATTATGACTTTGACCTCGAACATCGTTTTTCGGACGAAGATCTCGCGGCCATTGAAAAAGAGATGAAGAAAATCACCAAAGGAAATTTTCCCTTGGAGCGTTTTGAATTGTCACGCGAAGAAGCGATTAAATTTATGGAAGAAAGACAAGAACCATATAAAGTTGAATTGATCAATGATTTGCCCGAAGATGCAGTCATTTCTTTCTATAAGCAGGGCGATTTTACGGATCTCTGTGCAGGTCCGCACAAAGGATCTACTGCCTCAATCAAAGCAATCAAACTTTTGAGTGTGGCGGGTGCTTACTGGCGGGGAAATGAAAAGAACAAGATGCTGCAGCGTATCTACGGTACGTCTTTTCCGAAGCAGCAGATGCTTGAGGACTATCTCGCGATGGTTGAAGAAGCGAAAAAGCGCGATCACAGAAAAATCGGTAAGGAAATGGATCTTTATGCATTCTTTGAGGAAGGACCGGGATTTCCTTTCTTCCTTCCCAAAGGCATGGTTATCAGAAATGAACTTGAGTATTTTTGGAGACAGGCGCACAGAGAAAGAGGCTACGAAGAAATCAAGACCCCGCTCATTCTTTCTGAGGAACTCTGGCATACTTCGGGACACTGGGATCATTACCAAAACAATATGTATTTCACGAAAATCGACGAGGGCAATTTCGCGGTCAAACCCATGAACTGCCCCGGCGCGATGCTTGTATATAAACGCAAGATGTACAGCTACCGTGATTTCCCGATGCGAATGGGGGAGCTCGGACAAGTTCACAGACATGAACTTTCGGGAGCGCTTCATGGCTTGATGCGTGTAAGAACCTTTACCCAAGATGATGCGCATATCTTTATGCTCGAAGAGCAGATGAAAGAGGAAATCATCGGTGTAATCGATTTCATCGATTATGTCTACAATCTCTTTGGATTCAAATATCACGTTGAGCTTTCGACCAAGCCCGAGGATTCCATGGGAACAGACGAAGAATGGGAAATCGCGATAAATGGTCTGAAAGAAGCGATGGATGCAAAAGGCATGAATTATATCATCAACGAAGGCGACGGAGCATTTTACGGTCCTAAGATTGACTTCCATCTCGAAGACTCAATCGGAAGGACCTGGCAGTGCGGAACGATCCAGCTCGACTTCCAGATGCCACAGCGTTTTGACCTGACCTACGTCGGTAGCGACGGCGAAAAGCATCGCCCGATCATGATCCACCGCGTTATTTTCGGGAGCATCGAGCGTTTTATCGGCATCCTGACGGAGCACTTTGCAGGTAAATTCCCGCTTTGGCTTGCGCCGGTACAGGTTAAGGTGCTCACAGTCACAGAAAAATACAATGACTATGCGTTCGAACTTGAAAAGAAATTTAAAGAAGCGGGACTTCGCGTCGAGGTAGACGGAAGAAACGAAAAGATCGGATATAAAATCAGAGAAGCGCGGAACCAGCG
>JAQUUY010000046.1:0-2373 GCA_028693645.1 Eubacteriales bacterium
AAAACAGATTTTTAATCACGCCGAGCGGTAGATTGTATGACAGTCTGAAGCCGGAAGATATCGTGTTACTTTCTCTTGAAGATCTCAGTTATGAAGGAACAATAAAGCCATCTTCTGAAAAGGGTATCCATCAAGCCGTTTATCGCTTTCGACCGGATATCAATTTTGTAATTCATACGCATCAGACAAATGCTTCCGCAGTCAGTGTTTCGAAGAGAGACGTTCCTGTCATGACGGAAAAAGGAAGATCTTTGATTGGATTGGCCATTCCCATTGCCGGATATGGGCTGCCCGGAACAAAAAAATTAAAAAAAGCCGTGGCAAAAATAATTGAAAAAAAATCAAGTAAGGGAATTATTATGGCTTACCATGGAGCGCTCTGTTTTGGTGTGGATGAGGAAGAGGCTTTTGCGGTTGCAGAACAGATGGAACAAATCTGTGAACAATATCTGTATGATCTTTATTTTGAAAAAACAGGGAAAAGAGCAAGTGACTTTTCTGATTTAGTCAATTATTACCTGCAAGGTAGTGGAGAATCCTTTTGCAAAAGCGGAAAGGGTGCTCTAAAAGCAATAAACAGTGAGTTAAAAGAAGCATTGTTCGATGAATTGAAAGCGAGAAGGCCGGACCTTTCCTGTCTGCTATTTAGTGAAGAAGAAGAAATTCTTGCTGTAGCTTGTTCGGGGAAAACCTTGAAACCATATTTAGATGATTTTGCGCAGATTGTCGGGACGAGCATTCGCCAGATTCGACACCAACACTTTACTGACGAGATTCAGTTAACGCAAGTGTTCAAAGCCATAGCTGGGAGAAACGCCGCATTTATTCCGGGAAGAGGAGCAATCTGCGGTGCTTCTTCTATAAAGGATGCCAAAGCCGTTGAACTTGTCTTGAAGAAAGGCTGCCGAGCCGCAATTGCGGCTGCATTGTTTGACGAAGCAGAACCAATTCATCCCCTCGAGGCGAGTTTGATGCGTTATATCTATAAAAAAAAGTATTCGCGCCAAGTAGCGGACAAATGAGCCGGTGTATCTCGGAAAATTGTCTTGCTTTAGATTCTTATTATTGTATAATAAGGAATGGAAATTCTGAAAGACCAACGAGCTTCAGAACCCTGCAAATCATTTTTGTCTAAGGAGGTATTATTTTGAAAATTCATAAGTTATTACACATCCTCGTGCTTTCCTTACTTTTGGTTTTTTCGTGCACAGGTGCTGTATTTGCCGGAGAACACCAATCGGTAGGTGAACTCTTGCCAATTTGGAGCATTATTCCTTTTGTTGGAATGTTACTTTCGATTGCCATCATCCCTCTTATTAATGGGGAGTGGTGGGAAGAACGCAAGCCTTTTGTCGTCGCGGGCTGGTCGCTTGCATTCGTAATCCCCTTTGCACTTGGTTTTGGTCCGGAAAGGGCAGCCATACAGCTTCTGGAGACGGTTTTGCTGGATTACGTTCCGTTCCTTGTGCTGATTTTTGGCTTGTTCGTGGTCGCCGGCGGTTTTGTTCTCCGAGGCACATTGGTTGGTTCGCCGAAAGTGAATATTATTTTGCTTTTGGTCGGCACTGCCTTAGCCAGTTGGATTGGAACGACAGGAGCCAGCATGGTTATGATTAGACCGATTATCAGAGCTAATTCGTGGAGAACCAAGAATGCCCATGTCATTATCTTCTTTATCTTCATGGTAGCTAATATCGGCGGTAGCTTGACACCAATCGGTGATCCCCCGTTGTTCCTTGGATTCCTTCGTGGGGTTCCTTTCTTCTGGACGATGCATTTGTTACCGCTTATGCTGTTTAATATTGCAGCTCTTAGTGTTGTATTTCTGCTGTTCGACAGAAGTTACTACAAGAAAGATCTCGCGGCAGGTAATATGCCTCCCGATACCAAGGATGACAAAATGGCAAAAGAGCCACTTAGAGTAGATGGTTTACATAATGTCGTTTTCTTACTCATGATTATTGGTGCTGTTATCCTTTCGGGTGTTTTGGCAGGTATGCCTGCTTTTGCTGATCAAGCAACAGGACATTTGCTTGGAGTGCATATTTATGATGAAGTATCCATGCCCTATACTTATTTGATTCAAATTGCAATCATTCTGTTGGCGGCATTTTTGTCAACAAAGACGACAAAGAAGGAATTCAGAAAGGCGAATAACTTCACCTATGATGCCATTGTCGAAGTTGGGACATTGTTTATCGGTATTTTTATTACTATGATCCCAGCCTTAGCAATCCTGAATGCTCGTGGAGCAGAATTGGGACTAGACCAACCATGGCAGTTCTTCTGGGTTACCGGAGCTCTGTCCAGTTTCCTTGATAACGCTCCGACCTATCTTGTGTTTATGACTACAGCGGCTTCGCTTAATCTGCC
>JAQUUY010000046.1:2473-9640 GCA_028693645.1 Eubacteriales bacterium
CTCTTTATTTCTGCGGGGAATACGGGGGCGATTATGGCAGGCTCCTTGTTTATCTTGGGCCGTATCCAAGGAATCGACAGACCGGCACTAGGTGCGACCTACCCAATCATTACCGGCGGAGTCGCGCTTCTTGTTGATTCCGGTGCAAACCCGGAGTGCAAACCCAACAATTTGCTTGAATTTGCAACGATGGGGAGCATTTATATGGAAAAAGTTCTTAACGTGAAAAATCCAAGAGTCGGGCTTGTTAATATCGGGACAGAAGAAACAAAAGGAACTACAGTGCAAAAAGCCGCCTATCAGCTTCTTACAAGAAGCAGTGTGAATTTCATCGGAAATGTCGAGGCACGCGAGCTTCCTAAAGGGCCTTGCGATGTCATCGTCTGTGACGGATTTGTAGGAAATGTAATCCTGAAACTTACAGAAGGGCTGGCTTGGAACATCTTCAAACTTGTGAAGCAACAGATTATGAGTGGCCTTGTTTCAAAGATGGGCGGAATCTTGATCTCTGGGAAACTCAGAGAACTCAAAAATCGTTTTGATTATTCCGAATACGGCGGCGCGCCTATCCTTGGAGTAAAAGGTGCTGTTCTTAAAATGCACGGTTCCTCACACGCAAACGCCGTTAAAAATGCAATCATCAAAGGAATTCCCTATGCGGAGAACCGTGTCGTTCAGATTATTCAAGATTCCGTATTAGAATTGGAGGAAGTGATTATCAGTGAATAGTGAAAGCTTTTCAATGAGGATCGACTACCACTTTCAAGATCCTTCGCTTTTAGAAACTGCGTTGACACATAGCTCATATTGCCATGAAGGTCGCCTAACTCACACAAAAAACAACGAACGTCTCGAGTTTTTAGGGGATTCTATTTTCAATGCAGTGATTGGAGAGCATTTATATAAAATCGGGGAGGATGTTGAAGAGGGAAGACTTACAAAGCTAAGGGCACAAGTGGTTTGTGAAGCCTCTCTTGCAGAATGTGGCAAGCGTTTTGAAATCGGTTCGTATTTGAATCTCGGACGTGGAGAGGAACTCTCCGGTGGCCGTACAAGAAACTCAATTCTTGCAGATGCCATGGAAGCCGTAATTGGAGCGATATTCTTGGACGGCGGCTATGAAAATGCCAAAGGCTTTGTCTTGAACGCTTTCATTCCCACGATTGAAAAAGCTCTTGCAGGCAGTCTACACTCGGATTACAAGACAGAAATCCAAGAGAAACTGCAAGCGAAAGGTGCCAAGGAAATCTTCTACCAGATTGACAAAGAAGAAGGCCCTGACCACCAAAAGACCTTCTATGTAAGTCTTTGGTTCGAGGGTGAAAAACTTGGCGAAGGCCATGGTAAATCAAAAAAAGAAGCGGAACAAAGTGCAGCGAAAGCAGCATTGGAGGGATAGATTTGTATTTTAAAAAGATAGACATCCAAGGTTTCAAGTCTTTTGCGGAACCGGTAAGCATTGAATTTCATGGCGGTATCACTTGTATCGTCGGCCCGAACGGAAGCGGAAAGAGCAATATTTCCGATGCGATTCGCTGGGTTTTGGGTGAGCAAAGTCCTAAAATGTTGCGCGGCGGCAAAATGGAAGAAGTCATTTTTGCCGGCACAGCCAACCGTAAGTCGAGAGGGATGGCAGAGGTAACACTTGTTATCGATAACAACAGCCACATCCTTCCTATTGACTACTCTGAGGTTGCCATCACAAGACGGATGTATCGTTCCGGTGAAAGCGAATATCTAATCAATAAGGTCCCTTGCAGGCTCCGTGATATTCGAGAATTGATTATGGATACCGGTATCGGTGTGGATGGATATTCTATTATCGGTCAAGGAAAAATCGCAGAAATCGTCAGCAATAAGCCGGAAAGTCGCCGAGAAATCTTTGAGGAAGCTGCCGGAATCGTAAAATACAGAACCAAAAAAGAAGAAGCAGAACGAAAACTTACGGCATCAAGAGGAAATCTGGATCGAGTCGATGATATCGTTTCGGAAATCGAGGGCCGGATTGGAAGTTTACGTGATGACAGTATAAGAGCAACAGAATATCTTGAGCTCAAAGATCGTGGAAAAGGAATTGAAATCGGTATCGTTTTAAAAAACGTGGAAACAATCGAATTAAAGAATGAATATATCAAGGATGACTTGATGGAACTTTCCAATCAGATCGAAGAGTTTAAAACCGACAAGGAAAGTGTTGATAAAGACGTTTCGGACAACCGTGCGAGAAACGAAGAGCTTGAGATCCTTGGAAGCGAAACAAGAGACCGATTGCTCGTTTTGATTGAGGAAATCAATCTTCTCTCGGGCCAAAGTCAACTTCGCGGTGAAAAACTCGCGAACATCGAGAAAGACAAAGAACGTATTGCTTCTGAACTTGAGGGACTTTCCCAAAAGCGGGAGCGTGAAGAAGAAAACGTCGCAGAGTTAAGCATCACAAAAGACAAAATTGATGCCGAACTTTTGCTTTTACAAACGGATCTGATTACAAAGACAAAAACCTTTGAACGCTTGTCAGTTGAAGCAGAAGCCGCTGCAAAGGCCGTCGATGACAACAAAGACAAAATCTACGAGTTGCATCGTTTTGTTGCAGCCAAAACAGGAGAGATAAACAGCCTTAAAAACCTTGAAAGCACATTGGCTAAGAGAAAAGAACAAGTTCTTGGTGAGAAGGAACTGTCGGAAACCGCCGATACCGTAGAAAAAGAAGAATTCGAAACGGCAGAAGCGGCACGCGACAAGGCAACCCATGACTTGGAGGAAATGAAAAAGCAAAAGCAGTTTTCTGAGCAAGAACAGCTGCGTCTCCAGTCGGAAGAGCTGCTCAGCCGAAAAAAAGTAGAGGAACTGAAATTAACCATTGGCGATATTGCTGCTCGTCGGAAAATGATCTCCGAGATGGAAAGTGCCTACGAAGGTTATAATTCCGGAGTGAGATTTATCATGAAAGCAGGCTTGTCGGGGCTTCATGGAGTTGTGGCAGAGCTGGTAACCGTTCCACGTGGTTATGAAACGGCAATCGAAACAGCACTTGGAGCTGCTGTACAAAATATTGTTTGTAATAATGAGAAGAATGCGCAAGACGCAATTGCTGCCCTAAAAGCGAATAAAGCAGGAAGACTTACCTTTTTGCCCCTGACAGGCATTCGAGGATCCAGAGGATCCCGTGATGAAGGACTGAAAAAAGCAGATGGTTTTCTCGGTTATGCGGTGGACCGTGTCGAATACGATGAAAAATACAAAAATATCATGGAATATCTGCTTGGCAGAGTGGTTCTTGTAGATTATTTGGAACATGCAGTCAAGCTTTCTAAAAATGCCGCCGCAGGAGGACTTCGCTTTGTGACACTTGAGGGGGAAGTTGTGAACGCCGCGGGTGCCATCACCGGCGGAGCCTTTCGTAGCAACACAGCCGGTCTTTTGGAACGGAAAGCGGAGGGAGAAAAACTTAAGGAACGTTATCTTGGCTTCTTGAGAGAACAGGAAGAACTAACAGGTAGACTTGCAATCCTCTCGCAGAAACTGGAAAAGAATAAAACTGCGCATATAACGATGGAAGCGAAATATCGGGAAGCGGAAATGGAACTTTTGACTTGGTCAAAGGATATCGATCGCTTATCTTCGCGTCGTTCGGATAGCGAAAATTCCCGAGCAAAACTCGAAAGAGAGCTTGAGAATATAGAACAGGAAGAAAATTCAGCTAAGATGATGGCCGAAAAACTTGGGAGAGCTCTGTACGATGCGCAAAATGGTATCGAAGAAGCCGAACGCTTAGCCGAAGAAGCCATGTTGCAAAGCGAAAGCGCTAAAAAATCGATTGCGGAGGCATCCGAAGAGATCACAGAAGCCAGATTGCGAGCCGGTGCCAAGGAAAGCGAGCGCAACAATATCGATCAGTTGCTGTCACGGATTAAGAGCATCCTGCATGAATTGGAAGAAGAAAAACAATATAAGCTCAATGCCTTGGCGTTACTTGACCGCGAGAAAGAAACTCTTTCCATCGGGGACGAGGGCACTGCTGCCAGACTTATTCAAAAGGAAGAAGAAAAAGCAGACGCAGAAGTGCAGCTTTCAAAAATAACGGAAGAAAAACTCTTAGTGGTTCGCTATTTAACGGAGATCCAGCAAAAGAGAGAGAGTATGGAAGAAGTTCTCCTCGGCTATCAGACAGAGAAACATGAACTTGAACTTAAACTTGCAAAAAATGAGACGCAGGTCGAATCATGGAAAGAAAAGCTTTGGGAAGAGTTTGAACTTTCGTATTTGCAGGCAATCGAATTTAAAAAGAAAGATTTCAACATGAATATGGCGGTCAAAGAAAGCCGCGAAATAAAAAGCAGAATCAAGGAACTCGGTGATATCAATATCGGGTCAATCAAAGAATATGAAAGCGTGAAAGAGCGTTATGAATTTTTAACAACGCAACGAGCCGATCTTCTGACGGCGATGGAGTCGCTTATTAAGATTATTGAAGATATGGATCGGACGATTCGTAAAAGTTTCAAAGAAAGTTTTGATCAGATTGTTGTACATTTCGAGGCAACCTTCCAATCTCTCTTTGGCGGAGGTACCGCAGAACTCCGACTGGAGGATGAAAACAAACCGCTGGAGACGGGGATAGAAATCGTCGCACAGCCGCCCGGCAAAAAGCTCCAAAACATCAACCTGATGTCCGGCGGAGAAAAAACTATGACGGCGATTGCCTTGATGTTTGCAATTCTAAAGACGAAGCCGACGCCCTTTTGTATTTTGGATGAAGTGGAAGCCGCGCTTGACGATGCGAATATCGACCGTTTTGCGGCCTATTTGAGGGATTTTAAAGAGATACAATTTGCACTGGTTACCCATCAAAAAGCGACGATGGAATATGCAGATGTACTCTACGGCGTCACGATGCCCGAACAGGGAATTTCAAAAATAATATCTTTAAAACTCGGAGATCATTTTGAATTATAACAGGGGGAGAACAAAACGTGTTTGAACAAAAAAAGAAAAGCTTCTTTGGCAGACTGCAAGAAAAGATTGAAGATGTAATCAAGATGAGGCCCGAAATCGATGAAGAAATGATGGAAGAGCTGGAAGAAATCTTGATTGCTTCAGATATTGGTATGGATACGACCTTTAAAATTACGACAAAGCTTAGAGAAGATATTAAAAGCAAAAATATAAGAGACCCCGAAGGCGTAAAGGCCAGGATCAAAGAGATTGTTTGTGAATTGATTGATAAAGGGGAAGACCATAAACTTTCGGAAGCGGTACCGCTGGTGATTCTCGTAATCGGAGTAAATGGCGCCGGTAAAACGACATCCATCGCGAAACTGGCACATCGCTATCGTCAAGAGGGAAAGACGGTTCTTCTTGCAGCAGCAGACACATTTCGCGCCGCGGCCGCACAGCAACTTACAATCTGGGGAGACCGAGTCGGAGTCGATGTAATCAGACATCAGGAAGGCGCGGATCCTTCGGCCGTCATTTTTGATGCGGTTCAAGCAGCCAAAGCCAGAGGAATCGATGTACTCATCTGTGACACGGCAGGGAGATTGCAGACAAAGAAAAATCTAATGACAGAGCTTGAAAAAATGTACAAAGTGATAGCAAGAGAATTCCCTGAAGCCGAAAAAGAAGCCTTGTTAGTCATTGATGCCGCTTCTGGGAAAAATGCAGTTTCTCAAGCAAAGGAATTCGGCGAGGTCACGCAGCTTACAGGCATTATTCTGACGAAGCTCGATGGTACCGCAAAGGGCGGAATCGTCATCACAGTCAGTGATATGTTCCAAATCCCCGTCAAATTCATAGGGCTTGGCGAAGGAATGAGTGATATGGAAGCATTTGATCCGAAGCTCTTTGCCGACGCATTGTTTGAATAGAAGGTACGAATAGAAAAATTTCAAAAAAGTGAAAAGCAAGACCGCCGTTTTTAATATCGGCGGTCTTTTCTATTTCAAAGAGTAATTACAAAGATAAAAATGGAAATAATTTGCAAAAATATAATATAGATGGTAAAATATGGATGCACGTTATCGCGGCGCATGTAATTTGAAGAAGGAATCGGTGAGTCGGAGAGGAAGTAGTAGCAATATGCGAAAAAAAGTAGTGCAAGCAAATAACAGAAACGGAGGCGAAAAGTGAAACTTGGAGTGTTTGGAGAAGACGCAGCATCAACATATCTTGAAAAGCGAGGATATAAAATTATTGAAAAAAACTTTCGCTGCCGAGCCGGAGAAATAGATATCATAGCGGCACATGGAGAAAGCATTGTTTTTATTGAGGTAAAAACCCGAAGATCCTTGAGCTATGGATTGCCTTGCGAAGCCATAACACATGCGAAAAAGCAACATATTAAAAGAGTGATAAGCTTTTATGTTCTTCTAAAGGGGTTGTCGGGAAAAGCGCTTAGGATTGATGTGATGGAAGTTTATATTAAGGAAGAAAAAGTTTATATCCACCATATGGAGGATGCATTTTAAAACGCAGGAGGACCATTGTGTGTCCTCGAAAGAAAGGAGCTGTATCAATTGTACGCAAAAGTAGTCACGGGGTCTCTTTGCGGTATGGAAGCGGAAACAGTGATCGTCGAAACCGACCTGTCTGCCGGCCTTCCGAACATTACAATCGTAGGCCTTCCTGACGCTTCCGTAAGAGAAGCAAAGGAGCGCATCAGAACGGCCGTCATCAATGGTGGCTTTTCCTTTCCGATGAAAAGAATCACTGTAAACTTGTCACCTGCCGACACGAAAAAAGAAGGCTCTCATTTTGATTTGCCTATAGCAATCTGTGTGATGGCCGCCGCTGCTCAGGTTCCTATGACTGCGCTTGAAGGGATGGGCTTCCTCGGAGAACTGTCATTGGATGGAAGCCTAATCGGAATAAGAGGCGCCTTGCCATTAGCAATCGGGCTGAGAAAGCAGGGCATCCGAGAATTGATGTTACCCCTGAGTAATGCCGAAGAAGTTGCCGTTCTATTAGATATGACGATTTACGGAGCGGCGCATTTATCTGAAATTGCGGGGCACCTTGAGGGAAAACAAAGGTTGCAGCCCTATCAAAAAAAAGAACGAAGCATTTCCTCAACTAAAAAGAGCGAAGCCCCTGACTTTTGCGATGTAGCAGGGCAAGAAGAAGTAAAACGCGCTTTGCAAATTGCAGCAGCGGCAGCGCATAATCTGCTTA
>JAQUUY010000047.1 GCA_028693645.1 Eubacteriales bacterium
GCATAGAGCGTGACAATTCCGCCACCATGGTCAATCATTATCATATAGCCATAGCTGTTGTTCCAAGCTGCTTTTATTACTTTTCCGGCATTTGCGGCAACGACTGATTTACCCGACCCTACTCCGATATCAATCCCCGTATGAAGTTTTTTGATTCCAAGCACCGGATGAATCCGATAGCCAAAGGGAGACGTTATTCTCGTAGATGCCGGCGCTGGCCAAGCCATTTCGCCACCGATATAATCCCCGCCGCCTTGCAGCTTAAGAATCTCCGCAACCAACGCATTTGCTTCTTCATTTAATGCATCAACCTGAGCCTCAAGTACTTTGTTGTTCTTTGCAACCCCCGCTTTGAGACTGGCAACATCTCCGCGGCTACCTTCCAGTTCATCCTGTTGGCTTGCTTTTGCTTGTTTCTGAGAGGAAAGTTCGTCCTGCAAAGAAGTTAATTGGACCCGATAGGTGTCCAAAACCTTATGTTGGTCTTCCAGCGTTTCCAATACTTCGACATCATTATCAAAGATTCTTTGTGCCATATCTAGATTAGTCATAAAATCGGTTATGCTATTCGAACCCAAAAGGATCTCAACAATACCGACATCTCCGTTCTTATACATTGCACGCAAGCGAAGATTCATCTCTTCATTTTGCTTATTTATCTCTTCTTTTTTTTGTTCTAAATCACCTTGGACTTGATCAATCTTTTCCGAAGTCGTTGAAATTTTGCCTGATAGATTTTTAATTTCTCCCTCAGCGGCTGTGATTAGCTTATCTAATTTGCTGATTTGTGAATTGAGAGTCTTTTCTTTTGTTTTTCCTTCTTTTAATTCCTTTTCGATTTTTTGTATCTGCGCGTTCAGCTCGTCAAGCTTTTCTTTGCTGTCTGCAGCGGCATATCCAAAGCCGGAGCTGATTAGGGCAGCAATCAAAATCGTTATCAAGCTAAAGCAGATTGTTCTCGTTCGTTTCATTTGACGCTCACCTCCTGTTTTTATCCTATGTATCTAAGAAACGTCTCATGGATATAATACTGCCAATGGCACCGATGCTGATTCCCAGTGCCATGAAAATAACAACCAAGTTTTTGACCAAAAACGCCTCCGGAACCATCGATGTCGAAAACAGCAGGAACGCATCCTGGCTGAACAAGGTCAAAACCTTTTTGTAAAGGATGGCCACCAAAGCAACGGCGATTCCCGCCGAGAAAAAGCCAATGATGATACCCTCTACCAAGAAAGGCCCTCGAATGAACCAGTTAGTGGCTCCGACATATTTCATGATGCTGATCTCTCGTTCACGTGCAAGCACAGTCAATTTGACGGTATTTGACACGACGACTACAGAGATTACAACAAGAAATACAATAATAACGGAAGCTCCGATTTTAATAAGATCCGTAATATGAATGAGTTTATCAACCGTACTTTGGTAGTACCTGATGTCTTCGATTCCCTCAAAGGTTTTGGCCTTCTCCACAACTGCTTCGGCTTTTTCGATATCATTGAGCTTTATGCGAATGGAATTCGGCAAGGGGTTCTTTGAAAGTCCATCCAGAAGATAGGCTTTATCTCCCCATTTTACTTTGAATTCATTCAGGGCATCTTCTTTCGAAAGATACTCCGCTTTTGTGACCTGCTCCATTCCTTCGAGTTTGTCGATCATTTGATTCACAGACTCTTCTGAAGTGTCTTCGAGCAAGTAGACCTGTATTGTATCAAATTGTTTCTTGGCATTTTCAGCAACCATATTCACGTTTACGACAACGATGAAAAAAAGTCCTAAAATTAAAAGCATTGCTGTTATAGAAAAGAACGAGGCAAAGGTCATTGCCCGATTCCTGAATATCTGTTTACATGCTTGCTTGACCGCATGCCCAATTCCTCTAAATATCATGTGAGTCGAATACGCCTCCTCCACGAAGAAGAGCAGCCAGTGCAGCTTCCTCTTCATACACACCGTAGGCTCCCCCGCGGTCATCTCTGACGATTTTTCCCTTATCGATGGCAATCACTCGCTTGCCCATGCGGTCAACGATATCTTTTGCATGCGTAACCATTACAATCGTAGTTCCCCGCCGGTTGATTTGGTCAAGAAGCTGCATGATTTCCCATGCCGTGTCCGGGTCAAGGTTGCCTGTCGGTTCATCCGCGATTAGAACGGTTGGATTGTTAATCACGGCGCGCGCAATGGCAACCCGCTGCTGTTCACCTGCGGACAACTCATGCGGGTACTTTTCCATCTTCGAACTAATTCCCATCAAGTTTAATACCTGCGGAACATTTCGACGCACAGTCCTGCTGCTGATGTGCAATATTTCCATCGCAAACGCAACGTTTTCACGAACTGTTTTTTTAGGCAACAAGCGGAAATCCTGAAAGACAATGCCGATGCTTCTCCTAAGTTTAGGAATTTCTCGATTGGATAAGTTTCTGAGCTCCGTACCATTGACACGGATTGATCCTTTATCTGCTTCGATTTCCTTAAGGATTAACTTGATAAAAGTGGATTTGCCTGCACCCGAAGGACCCACAAGAAATACAAAGTCACCCTTATCAATGCGAACGCTCACATCCTCAATTCCCATGTTGCTTCCGTATGATTTTGTTACATGGTCAAATATAATCATGAATAGACTTCCATTCTGTTTTTTATTAAACTAACTACAATTCATTATAGTATAAGTTGAGCTGCGATAGAACACTCTTAAGTATTAAATGTTTGTTACAGGAGTCTTTCTACCCCGAAAAAGCAGCTATTTCTTGCGAAATTTTTTCTATGGATTCCTTTATAACAGCTTGGGCTGAAGGCATGTCAATGAGGGGGCGGCAGGCATATTCCGCTCCATATACGAATTCTTGCGGCACAGCCGGAATATAAAAAGGCTCTTTAATCTGTAAATATTGCAGCAATTCCCGCCGATCGACACCAACATTCCATTTGTTGATAATATAACAAATCGGAATATCGACCTTTCTGAGTTCACAAAGAAAATGATAGGCCGGAAGGAGTTTGGAAGGAAGCGGGTCTATGACTAATAGAACAAGATCCATTTCCCACAAGAGTTTTATTGCTTGTTCTTGAGGAACTCCCGAAAACCGATAATAAACAGGATCACCCACCGCATTCGCAACAATTCTTAGTTTTTGCTCATAACTCAGTTCGATTTGCCGATCTTCGGGGGGCACCAAAATCCAATGAACCCCCAGATATTCGTTCCGCTTTCCTCGTAAGCTTTGTTCTGAAAAAGCCGCTTTGGTAAAGGAGAAATAGTCTTTCCCTGCAAAGCGCTTGTCCATTCCCAAACTATCGTAAAGTCCTCCTGCTCCAAGTTCTGCCACTGCAGGGCGGCAAGCTTTTTTCTGTACGGACAATCTCGCAAGACTGCTGGCAAGAAAACCTGCTCCGTCACCTTTCGAAAGGCCAAGCACACCTATTTTATATGGATCCTTGAGAAAATTATTTTTCACTGTGCTATCCTTTCGTTCAATCAGCTTAAGCAAAGCGCCTTAAATGGATGTGGGCATTCGTTTAAGTAAAAAATACTATATATCGACTTTTATGTCAATATATAGTATTTTTGAAATTGCTAATCTATGTACTGCGTTCTTGCCTCTTTACTTACTCTGAAACAGGAACGACCCAGCCTCTCGAATCCACAACTTCTCCGTTTTGCAGAGCAGTCAGCTCGTCATAAAGTCTCTGTGACAGAGGACCGATTTTCGCCTCATTGATGACGATTTTTTTATTCTCCCACATCAATTCTCCTACGGGAGAGATGACGGCAGCTGTTCCGGAAGCAAAAATTTCTTCAAGTTTTCCTGCTGCTTGTGCCGCATATACTTCGTCGATTGCCATCCTTCTTTCACTCACCGGAATATTCCAGCTTTTCAGCAAAGTGATAACCGAGTCTCTTGTGATACCGGGGAGAATCGTACCGCCGAGCGGTGCCGTTATGACTTCGCCGTCAATCACAAAGAATGCATTCGAAGTTCCGATTTCTTCGACGTATTTTCTTTCAACTCCATCTAACCAAAGAACTTGCGAATAACCCATTTCATGAGCTTTTTCCTGAGACTTCAAGCTGGCCGCATAATTTCCGCCAATTTTGACACAGCCTGTTCCTCCGGGGACCGCTCTAACAAATTCGTCCTCGACGAAGATCTTTGTCGGTGTCAGCCCGCCTTTGTAATAAGGCCCAACGGGAGAAAGAATAATCATAAACAGATATTCCTTTGCATCCCTCACTCCAAGAAAAGGTTCGGTCGCAATGATAAAAGGTCTGATATAAAGCGACGTGCCTGCCTTTTGGGGAATCCAATCTTTTTCAATTTCAACCAGTGCTTTTGTGGCTTCAACCATCAATCCATCAGGAAGAGCCGGAATGCAGAGGCGTTCTGAAGTTGCCTTTGCTCTTTTTTCATTCATATCCGGGCGAAAAAGAAGGACGCGTCCGTCTTTCGCTTTATAGGCCTTCAAGCCTTCGAAAAGTTCTTGTGCATAATGAAGCACCGCAGCAGCCGGATCAAGAGAAATCGGCCCATAAGGAACAATTCTGCCATCGTGCCAGCCCTTGTCTTCTTTATAGTTCATAATGAACATGTGGTCTGTAAATGTTACACCAAATTCAAGAGTGTCCGGGTTTGGTTTTGCCTTTGGCTCTTTTGTTTTTGTCACTGAAAATTCATACTTCATGTTATCACCTTGCCTTCTTTCGTATATTTTTATTTAATTGGATCCTATAAAAAAGGTACAACGGTAAAGGAGAACTCTCCCTCATCATTTATAAGACTCAATCAAGTCCGTTTTCATCTTCCAAAGGGCTTTCGATAAATCGACATAATATTCATGGGGATTCTCAAAGCGGAGGATTTCATCCCACAAAGTCGCAATCTGTGCGGCGCAATAGTCTCGGATTTCATGAATTGCGGGCAGTTCATAGACACGCTTTCCCTTTTCAAAAATCTGTTGCTGCAACTTTTTCGCTTCAAAATTCTCAACTGTTTTTCTTTTCCAGACAAACTGTGGGTCAAATATTTCTAATGGCCCTTCGTCCGGAATGGTCTCGTCTGCGAGGGTAATTACATCGGCAATCGCTTTCTTGCTGTCTTTATCATATAAGCGATACAATGATTTGAAGCCTGGATTTGTAATCTTTTCTATGTTTTCACTGAGCTTTATCTTTGGAATGATGGCTCCATCTCTTTCGATTGCGGCCATCTTATACACCCCGCCGAATACAGGCTCTGATCTTGCCGTAATCAAACGTTCGCCTACGCCAAAGGAATCAATACAGGCGCCCTGTCCAATCACATCCCGAATCAAATATTCATCAAACGAATTTGATGCCACGATGGCACAGTCTTCAAATCCGGCCTCATCAAGAAGCTTTCTCGCATTTTTTGACAAATAGGTAATATCACCGCTATCAATCCTGATTCCCATTTTTTCGGGTCTCGTTTCTTGGAATACACGAATTGCGTTGGGTACACCGGACTTGAGTACATTATAGGTGTCAACGAGAAGCACACAATTTTCGGGGTAAAGATCTGCATATGCCTTGAATGATTCGTATTCTGTATCAAACATCTGGATCCAGCTATGCGCCATGGTTCCGAGTGCAGGAATGTCATAATCCCTTTCGGCAATTGCGCAAGCGGTTCCCACACAGCCACCGATGTAAGCAGCACGTGCACCATAAATGGCACTTGAAGCGCCATGCGCTCTGCGCGTACCAAATTCCATGATGGTACGTCCCTCTGCCGCGCGTACAATACGATTTGCTTTTGTCGCAATTAAGCTCTGGTGGTTAATCAGAAGAAGCAGAATCGTTTCGATAAACTGCGATTGGATTACAGGTCCCCTGACGGTGACAATCGGTTCTCCCGGAAATACCGGCGTGCCTTCGGGAACAGCCCAAACATCACACTGAAATGCAAAGTTTCTAAGGTAATCAAGAAACGCTTCACAAAAGATGCCCTTGTTCCGAAGATAATTGATATCTTCTTCTTCGAAGGAAAGCGTTTCAAGGCAGTGAACCAGTTGCTCAAGTCCTGCCGCAATCGCAAATCCACCCTCATCGGGAATCTTTCGAAAAAACATATCAAAGTAAGCAATCTTATCTTTATACCCTTTTTCAAAATAACCATTGGCCATCGTCAACTCATAAAAATCCGTCAGCATGGTCATGTTGATGCGTTCAATCATGATTCGCTAATACCTCCACTTTCCGATGGGTTTGTCTCCACCGACACACTGTTCTTTTTATCCAATTTGTCCTTTTCTCGAATAACTAAAGTCGCCGAGAAAATAATGATTGCTCCACCAACAAATTGAATCGGCGATATGACTTCACCGAGAAACAACCACCCGAAAAAAGTACTGGTCACGGGTATAAAATTTGAAAATATTGAAGTAGGCGTAACGCCTAATATATGCAATGCTCGGACTTGAACAAGAAAGGCTATCGCGGCGCCCATAACGCCAAGATAGACCACTCCGCCTATCGTTGCCGCCGTAAAAACCTCTTTTGCCGGCATGTGCCCGATGGCATAGGGCGCCAGTAGCAGAATACTGCACAAAAGTTGGTTTGCGGTAAGCGATACACTGGAATACTTCCCATGTAGAGACGCTGTAATAAAATTATAAGCATTCCAGCTTAACACTGCGCCAAATGCAAACAAGTATCCAAGAAGACGTCCGGAAAGCAAGGTTTCAAAGTCAGCCCCGATGATTAAGCAAACTCCCAAGACACACAGAATGACTCCAAGAAGCAATAATTTTGTGATTTTTCTTTTGTACAAAATCCTTTCAATCAGAAGAGAAACAACAGGCACAAAAGAAAGAATAATCGTGATTAGGGAAACCGGCAAATAACTCATAGCGGAGTATTCGCAGTAGAAGTAGCCAATTTCACCAAAAATTGCACACACGAAATACAAGAAGACGTCTTGCCTTCTTGGCCAGAAGCGCACGCCCTCTTTTTTTATTCGATACAGTAAAATAATGGTCGCTCCAATCAGATATTTTATGAAGACAAGGGTCATCGTTTCGATGTTTTCAAGTGCGTTTTTTGCAAAAACATACTCCAAGCCCCAACCACATACAATGATTGTCATCAAAATATACATTGTTTTCTTATCTGAACTCATCCGGCACCTTCTTCATCGTCTTTATAAAAGATTATTATATCAGGTCATAGACGAAAATAAAACCTTTTTCATATACTCTCCGGTGTATGAGTTTTTAACAAGAGCAAGCTCTTCAGGGGTACAAGTGGCAATAAGTTCCCCACCTCGATCTCCTCCGTCCGGTCCAAGGTCGATAACCGTATCGGCTGTTTTGATGACGTCGAGGTTATGTTCGATTACTACGACCGTATTCCCGTTATCGACTAATCGTTCAAGAACCTGAATCAATTTGTCGACATCAGCAAAATGAAGACCGGTAGTTGGCTCGTCCAGAATATACATGGTTTTTCCGGTACTTCTTTTTGAAAGTTCAGAAGCGAGTTTTACTCTTTGAGCCTCTCCTCCGGAAAGTTGGGTCGAGGGCTGTCCCAATTTAACATAGCCGAGCCCTACTTCTTCGAGAGTTTGTAGTTGTCTTGTAATGGAAGGGATGTTTCTGAAAAACTCCAACGCTTCACTGACATTCATATCAAGAACTTCCGAGATGTTTTTCCCCTTGTATTTCACTTCAAGGGTCTCTCGGTTGTAACGCTTGCCTTGACAAACTTCACAAGGCACATAGACATCAGGGAGGAAGTGCATCTCGATACGCAAAATTCCGTCACCGCTACAGGCTTCGCAACGACCGCCCTTCACGTTGAAACTGAAGCGGCCTTTTCCGTAACCTCTGACTTTGGATTCCGGCAACTCCGTAAACAGCTCGCGAATGGCCGTAAAGACACCCGTATACGTCGCCGGGTTGGAACGCGGCGTCCTGCCAATCGGCGATTGATCGATGTCGATTACTTTATCGATAAACTCAACCCCTTGGATTTCGCGAAATGCTCCGGGACGATCTTTTGTGCGATTAATCTTCGAAGCCAATGCTTTATAAAGAATTTCATTGACGAGGCTGCTTTTGCCGGAACCGGATACCCCGGTCACGCAAACAAACTCACCAAGCGGGATACTGACGTCGATGTTCTTCAAATTGTTTTCTGTTGCTCCGAGAATAGAGACCTTATTCCCATTTCCTTTTCTTCTTTCCTTGGGGACCGGAATCGCTTTTTCGCCGCGAAGATAGGCCCCTGTAATCGAAGCCTCTGTCGCCTTGATTTCTTCGACCGTACCTTGGGCGACGACCTCGCCCCCATGAATTCCTGCTCCCGGTCCAATATCAATAATGTGATCCGCCGCATACATGGTGTCTTCATCATGTTCGACCACAATCAGCGTGTTTCCGATATCCGTGAGGTTTCTTAAGGTTTTTAGTAACTTTGCATTGTCCTTTTGATGCAGACCAATACTCGGTTCATCAAGAATATATAGGACGCCGACCAACCCGGAGCCAATCTGCGTAGCTAAACGGATTCGCTGAGATTCCCCACCGGAAAGGGTTCCTGACGAACGCGACAAGGTAAGATAATCCAAGCCGACATCGACAAGAAATCTCAATCTCTCTTTAATTTCTTTTAGAATTTGCTTAGCGATGGCGGCCTCTTTTTCAGAAAGAGAATAGCTTTCGATAAACTTGAGTGCTTCATGGATCGGCAGTTCGCAGAATTCCGCGATGTTCATTCCCTGAACGGTCACGCAGAGAACCTCTTTGCGCAGTCGCTTACCATTACATTCTTGGCAAGGTGTCACGCTCATATAGTCTTGCATTTTTTCTTTGATATAATCAGAATTCGTTTCCTGATACCTTCGTTCAAGATTGTTGATTACCCCCTCAAAAGAGTGATTTCTGTAGGATTTCGACCCGTTGTTACGGCTTTCATAATAGTATTCGATTTTTCGTGTCCCTGTTCCGTACAGCAACTCTGTGCGAAAAGACTCAGGCAGTTCACAATATGGCTTATCGAGATCTACTCCGTGTTCTTTGGCAAGCGCATCAATCATCTGTCGGTAAAAGCCACCGGTAATTTCCATCGATGCAAATACATTCGCAAGTGCTCCTTTGGGAATCGAAAGTTCCTTTTGCGTTATAATCCTCTCCGGATCCATTTTCAATAAGAAACCAAGACCCTTGCATTCGGGACAAGCCCCAAAAGGATTATTGAACGAAAACATTCGCGGTTCCAATTCCGAAATACCGCCTCCATGCTCGGGGCAGGCAAGCTTTGTGCTGAACACAAAATGCCCGTCCTCTGTCTTGGCAACGACGATACCGTCTCCATGCGCAGTGGCAAGTTCGACTGCCTCCGACAAGCGACTCTGGGATTCGGGCTTCACGACAATACGATCAATTACAATATCGATACTGTGTTTGTGCGTTTTTTCGAGTTTGATATCCCCTTCAGCCAAGTCAACTATCTCTCCATCAATCTGCGCTCGAGTAAAGCCTTCTTTGCGAATGCGTTCGATGATTTTTTCATGCTCACCTTTGCGTTCACTGACTA
>JAQUUY010000048.1 GCA_028693645.1 Eubacteriales bacterium
ACTTTTGTCGGGGCAATACTTTTCCGTTTTGTAGCGTTCCGGAAATCTCTGCTGTTCCATTAGCATCCTCGCTTTCATTCCTATAGCAATAAACATAAGTGTTTCCTTTGACTTCTTTTGTACTTAGCCTTCCTTTCAGGTCATGAGGGTTTGGTTTGGTTCGCTTTCTGACGAGTACATGGCATACGGCTGCTGCCGCAGCAGACCTTCACGGTCTGTTGCGGATGAACTTTGCCCCGCGGTTTTGCGGGTGTGGTTCGGCAGCCTTGTTTTCGCGCATAACTCCCGGAACAGTTCTACGGTTTTACAGTTTTATTTTAATATGTTAATAATTGTATGTCAACAGTTTTTTTCTGGTTTTTACTGCCCTCCAAGTTTATTTTTCGTGCACACTGTGTTTATTCTTACTGCGCACCCCCCTATCGAGGCACTTTTAGCTAACTTTTCGGCATTTTCGGAGATTTCAACTACCCGCTTCGGCAGAAATCCTCGGAGTAGGAATACCGGACAAATCATCTCACGTGCCTACTCCGGCCTCGACCCGCTGCCGGCTCGGAGTATTGGATTTCAAAAAAGTTTGCCATATGCCAACTCTATCGCATCGGCAGAAATCCTCGGAGTAGGAATACCAGACAAATCATCTCGCGTGCCTACTCCGGCCTCGACCCGCTGCCGGCTCGGAGTATTGGATTTCAAAAAAGTTTGCCATATGCCAACTCCATCGCATCGGCAGAAATCCTCGGAGTAGGAATACCAGACAAATCATCTCGCGTGCCTACTCACGACTCAGCAGTTCGGAGTGGCGGAGTAGTTAAGTTGTCAAGAAGTCCGCATTTCAATACCAATTCGCCTCGGCGAAAATCGTCTGAGTAAAAGTCGCGACACAAAACGCGGGTTCAAGACAAGAAAAACTCCGGGCTTAGCCGGAGTTTTTAATCGTTATTAAGCGCTGCGCTTATTTCAAAATTAGGCGCTACGGTTTATTTTAGCATTAGTTATTATGCGGGGCGCTTTATTTGAGAACTTGAGCACTTTGTTATTAGGCGCTGCGCTCTATTTCAGCAGCTCGAGCGCTTTGTTCATCTGCAGATCTTCCTTTGCGGTGGCGCCGAGGATGAATGCGGTTGTTGCTTGTTCGAGGCGGTTCATCGTCGCGTAATCGAGGGTGCCGTAAGCGTTGAAACCCTGCTGCTTTTGGAAGGTTTTGACGGCGGCAACGGTGCTTTGATCCATTGTCCCGTTTACTGTTAGCGAGTAGCCCAGCATAAGAAGACGCTGTTGGGCGCCGTAAACATTTAGCCCGGTTTCGCCTGCTTTTGGTTTTTTCGCTTCCTTCATCGGCGCGAAGGTTTCATACTGTGCGGTTAACGCCGCGGTGTCAACATTGGCATAGTTCGAAACATAATAATCCGGCGTGATTCCGACTTTGTCTATGACCTTTTTTTGTGGGGTCACAAAATAGTACATGGACAGTTTCATCGCGGCACCATTTTTAAGGTCGTACATTTGCTGGGCAATTCCTTTTCCAAACGTCGTCGTTCCGACTAAAACCGCTGCTTTGCTGTCTTGCCAAGCACCTGCAAGGATCTCCGAAGCGCTTGCCGAACCGCCGTTTACAAGCAGCACAATCGGATGCGACGCATCTCCGCTTCCATCGGCAGAAAGCGTTTCCACGACATTGCCCTTTTGCGTTAGATGAGTGATTGCACCCGCCGGCATCATTTCCTCGGCAATCTTTGCCGCAACGGCAATGTATCCGCCGGGGTTATCCCGAACATCAATGATAAAAGAGTCTGCTCCTTGTGCGAGCAACTCATTTTTTGCTTTGATAAATTCATTATCGGAATCGGAATCAAACTGAGAAAGCGAAATGTATCCAATCTTATCTTCAAGGAGCTTGTATTCCACAGAGGTCGTTCGAATCAGTTCCCTGGTGAGGGTAAAGGAAATGTTTTTCCCTGCACGAAGAATTGTCACCGTAACCTGCGTTCCGACCTGCCCGCGAAGCATTGTTGCAATCGTATCGACCGACAAGCCGCTGACGTCTTGGCCATTGACTTTCACAATAAAATCTCCGCTGAGGATGCCGGCTCGATCTGCCGGCGTTCCCGCGATTGGCGCAACCACTTTGCATTGGCCGTTATAGTCTGCAATGCTGACTCCGACACCGCTAAATTCGCCGTCGACAGATTCGACAAAGGAATTTCCTTCATCAGCAGTCGTATAGTAAACACTATACGGATCTCCCAAGGATTCAAAAACACCTTCAAAGGCTCCGTTTACAAGATAATCATAGCTAATCTCATCTTTATAGTTTTCTTGGATTTCTCGGATTAGGTCCTCAAGATAATCGACGTCGGCAGAAAGCTTTGCGTCGTCGCTCGTTCCTTCCGTATACAAAGGATTGGCGAGAGCTGTTAGTTCGCCGCTTGTGCTCACTTCAGGAGTCGCCGCATACACCCCGCCATTTGTTGAACCCATATAGAAAACAAAGGTGAACGAGGTAATCACCATCGCCGCTATGAGTGTAATCGCAATGATTTTTGCGACCAACCTTGTCATTTTCTGACTCATTTTACCACTTCCTCTTTTGCTTGGCCGACGTAACCCGAACCGTCTGCATTTTTTTCCATGATTTCGATATCGAGGAGGCTTCTGCTTTCCGCGACACCGCGTAAACTGATATGATAATCGATGTTGAGGCTTCCATTGCCTTTGTCTCGATTGATTTTGTTGATGACATGGTTCGTCAAAACTTCCATCTCGATTGTGCCATATGGTGTGTTGTAATATCCGGTAAAACGCTTTCCTTTTTCGAATTCAATCTCCGCATCGAGAGGAACTTGCTCCCCGTGTCTTTGCATGAGAACCTTTTCTCCATTGATTTTTAAGCTTGTTGTGCAGCCTTCGACTCCGGAAAATTCACTTTCGTCATACAAGAGGGAAATTGATCCATCGTTCTCCTCAACATATTTTCCTTCTGTCACAAATTCGACTTTTTCTTCTTCTGCGGGGCTATAGAGTTGTTTGCCCACGATTTTTAGCATGATATCTTTCATATCCCAGTTCTACGATCCTTTCTATCAATTCCGGATACGCAACCCCTGCCTCTTCCCAAAGTAAAGGGAACATGCTGAATTTTGTAAATCCCGGAATGGTATTGATTTCATTGATAAATAGCTTGCCTGTCTGTTTTTCCATAAAGAAATCCACTCTGGCAAAGCCGGCACAATCAAGTGCCTGATATGCTGTCACGGCAAGACTTCTGAGTTCTTGCGCCGTTTGTTCGGGAATATCGGCCGGAATGCAAATTTTTGATTTGCCTCCATCGAAATACTTGGCCGTATAGTCATAAAATTCAGCGGAAGGTAGGATTTCGCCAACGGCGCTTGTCTTTGCCTGATAATTTCCCAAAACTCCGGTCTCAAGTTCCCTACAGTCAATGCCCTGTTCGATCAAAAGTCTGCGATCAAATCGAGCCGCGAGGGAGATTGCTTCAACCAAACTCTCACGATCCTTTGCCTTTGTAATGCCTACGCTTGAGCCCATATTTGAAGGTTTCACAAATACCGGATACGAAAGTTCCGTTTCGACCCTGTCGACCACAAGTGCTTGCGTCTGTTCCCATTCTTCTCGAAAAGCAATAACATAAGCGCCTTGAGGCAATCCTGCTTGCTCAAACAAGTTTTTGGCAAGAATCTTATCCATAGCGAGCGCGGAACCGGTGACTCCACAGCCGCCGTAAGGGATGTCAATCATTTCAAAGAGTCCTTGGATTGTTCCATCTTCTCCGTAAGGACCGTGCAAGATAGGAAGTGCAAAATCAATTCGCGTCTTTAATGCACCCTTTTCTGTCCCCATGAGGGAAAACCCATATTTTTCAGGGTCTTTTGCAAGTGCGTCCTCGGCTTCCTGTTGCCAGCTTCCGTCTTCGATTTTTTCTGTCGCGCCATCGTAAAGAAGCCATCTGCCTTCTTTTGTGATCCCGATGGGAACCACCTCATAGCGTGTTTTATCAATGGCTCGGATCACAGAAGCACTTGAAAGCAATGAAATTTCATGCTCTCCCGATCTGCCGCCGAATAGTATCCCAAGCTTTATCATTTTGACTCTCCGTTTATATACTCTTTTATTATTCTCTTCGATGCAAGCGATAGACTTATTATACAAGAATAACAGGCGTAACGGGCAATACGTCCAACGCCTATTATATCATGCCATTTGCTGTTAAAACATTGTGCGTTCATTATACCATACTATCGTTCACAAGTTGACAGGTCGGCCCGTGTTTTCCTCTATTTTTCTTTTAACAAATCTCGAATTTCGGTGAGAAGTTCAGTTTCCGTGGGTGTAAGGACCGGTTCTTCGACCACAGGCGCTGCTTCTTCTTTTCGTCTGAACTTGTTCAGCATGCGAATCAAAATGAAAATTGAGAAAGCGATAATCACAAAATCGATTGTCGTCTGAATAAAGTTTCCATACATGATGGCAACTTCGGGCTCCACGATTTCTGTTCCCGCCATAACTGCTTTCGATAAAACGATTTTTAACCCTGTAAAATCTACACCGCCCATAATCATTCCCAAAACCGGCGTAATCAAATCATTTACGATGGAGCTCACGATTTTTCCAAACGCCGCACCGATGATAATCCCAACCGCCAAGTCCATGACGTTTCCCTTTAAGGCGAATTCCTTGAATTCTTTTAACATTTTTCTTCTCCTCCTGTTAACTTTTTGCTGATTCTTCTTCCTTCATTTGTTGACGTTTTTCAAAAAATTCCTCCGATTTATTCAGAACACGAAGAAGCATTTCAAGATGCTCTTTGTCGAAATGATAGACTTTGGTGCAAAATTGGCAAACAATCTCTGCCTGCTGATCCTCATGTGCCATCTGTTCAAGTTCTTCTTTTCCAAGACTCAGTATGACTTTTTCAAGTCGTTCGGTCGAGCAATCACAAAGCCAATCCAGATCTCTGGTTTCCAGTGCCGCCACTTGAAATTGTTCGGGCATCGTCGAAAAAATCTTTTCCAATAATATCTTGCAAGCTTTTTCGTAATCCTGTGATCCCACTTCTGCAAGGGCTTCCTCTATCATTTCTGTCAGCGCCGGAATCTTGTCGAATTGGGCTTCGATTGCTGGGGCTGCTTCCGGATCTGCATCGGGAAGCATTTGAATGATGATCCCTCCCGCCGCAGCAACGTCGAGGTTTTTTTCGACTTTTACGCCAAGCGCAACAAGCGTCGATTGTTGTTCAGAAAGAAAGAAATACGTAGTCAAATCCTCAGCAATTTCGCCGCTGACAAGATCAATCTGTCCGACTGTCGGCTCTTTCAGTCCGAGATCTTTGATGACGGTAAGGGTCCCGATTCCGACGGCTCCGCCGACATCCATTTTTCCATTGCCTCTGAGCGGAAGGTCGACATCAGGGTTTGAAATATAGCCTTTTACTTTGCCTGTCTGTGCTGCGGTTGCAAGGATTTCACCGGCAAGGCCATCTCCTTTGAAACGAATTGTCAGTTTGTCGCTGCTGTTTTTTAACATCAAAGCCATCAGCCCGGCTCCGGCGAGCGTACGCCCCAAAGCAGCAGTTGCAAGCGCAGAAGTTTGATGAATCATCGCCGCTTCTTTCGTCATTTCATTTGTTATGGCTAAATAGACACGGAAGGAACCGCTCTTATCCATGGCAATCAGTGCATTTTTCATATTTTTACCCATTCTTGTACTTCATTTTTCATTTTTTCGATAACGATTTTTGATTTTTCAGCCGTTTCTGCTTTTGCCGAAAGGTATATCTTTATTTTGGGTTCCGTTCCCGAGGGGCGAACAGTTAGACTGCTACCGTCTGCAAGAACATATTCGAGAACATCCGAGGGCGGAAGGTTGATTAATTGCGACCTGCCGCCTTCTTTTTCAGAAGGGTCGACAATCCAGCGCTCTGACGTTTTATAATCCGAAATCTCCGTAACGGCGCAGCCGATGATGTCGGTCTTTTTTTCTTTTCTTAGCGCGTACATGATTTGTTCCATTTGCTGCATACCGAGTGCTCCGGCGAATCCGAATTCGACCAGATCATTAACAAAATATCCATATTCTCGATAGAGTTCTTCCATCCGGCCGATCAGTGTTTTTCCTTCTTCTTTATAGGCTGCTGCCGCTTCGCAAACAAGCATGGCCGCATTGACCGCGTCTTTGTCCCTCACATAAGAACCGGCGAGGAATCCATAGCTTTCTTCAAAGCCAAAGAAAAAGCGTTCCTCTTCTCCGTCTTTTTCTAAGAAACCAATTTGTTCTCCGATAAATTTGAAGCCGGTTAATACTGTTCGCATTTCGATACCGTTTTTTGCGGCGATGGCATCGGCCATTTTTGTCGAAACAATGGTCTTCATGGCAACGGCACGGTCAGGCAAGGTCTTGTGCTTGCAAAGAAAATCGAGGAGCAGCACGCCAATTTCATTTCCCGTCATTCGCGGATAGCTGATTGCACCCGTAGTTTTATCTTCTTGTTTCACGGCAATCCCCAAGCGGTCGCAATCGGGATCGGTCGCAAGCAAGAGATCCGCGGTACAAGCACCACTGCAACACTCAAGACCTTTTTGCAAGGCTTCTTCTTTTTCGGGATTCGGATAGCTGCAAGTCGGGAAATTCCCGTCAGGCAATTCCTGTTCCGGTACGACATAGACGTTTTTTATGCCGATTTCGTCGAGAATCCTCCGTACAGGTTTGTTCCCCGTTCCATTCAGTGGAGTGTAGACGACGGAGAGCTTATCACAGGTGATACCGACGCGTGTCTTTTTTACAGCCTCAAAATAGGCATCGTTGACTTCTTGCGGAATCACATCCAAAAAGCTTTCTTTCCCTTCGCCCGAAACGATTCCCTCGCTAAACAGCTCCCAATCAAGCGGCAATGTCTTTGGCCCATCAAAAATATCCACTTTATTTATGGCGGCGATGATGTCTTCGGCTTCTGTAAGATTGACTTGGCAGCCTTCTTCGTTATAAGCCTTAAACCCATTGTAATTAGAGGGATTATGGCTTGCGGTTATCATGATTCCACCGCAACAAGAATAATGCCTGACGGCAAAGGACAAAGCCGGAGTCGGCATCAATTCGGGATAGAGATAAGCGCGAAACCCGTTCGCTACAAGTACCCCGCCCGCTTCAAGGGCAAATCTTTGCGAAAGATGCCTGCTGTCATAGGCAAGCGCGACAGCTAAGGGTTTCTTACTGTCTTTGTATCTCTCTCTCAAATAATTTGCAAATCCTTGGGTGACGCGACGTACTGTGTAGATATTCATGCGGTTCGTTCCTGCGCCAAGAATCCCACGAAGCCCTCCGGTTCCAAAATCAAGGTCTTTGTAGAAACGATCGTAAAAATCCTCTCTGGCCTCGCTGTCTCCGGAATTCTTTTCCAACCGCTCTTCAAGCGTTTTTAATTCTCTTTTTAGCTTGGGTGACAAAGTCGGCATTGCCAGCCAGCGTTCCATTTTATCGTAAGCCTCTAAGAATAGAGTTTGATTCTCCATAGGTGATATCCCTCCCGCAAATAAGTTTCCCTTTTGCCAATGTACTGCTGCGGATATGATACCCATTCTACCATGATTCACGCGATTAGAAAACAAAATATGTATATTTATGGAATCTAAAAAAAGAACTGCTATTTTTCAAGCAGCCCTCTATGTCTATTTCAGATCGTCTTTAACTATCATGTCTTTCAAGCGATCGATATGGTTAAACGCCGAGTCCCTTGCTGCGTCCGGGGCATTATTGATAATCGCCTCATAAATATCTCTATGCTCGGGGGCCATTTCTCCGGCACGCTTGAAGTCCTTATAATAAATGTAGCGAAAACGAAGCACGAGTTCCTGAAGCTGTTCGACAAGGAGGATCAAATGGTTGTTTTCGCTGCCTTCGACAATGAAGTGATGAAAGAGTGTATCCATATGAATCATCTCTTTCATGTCACCGTCACTCAATGCTTTTTCAAAGGCCGCTTCGATTTTTATTAATTCTTTTTTCTTTTCTTCGGGCATGCGCCTTGCCGCGAGTTCCGCCGCCAAACCTTCCAAATTACTGCGCACTTCCAAGATGTCCATCATGCTCTTGACAGAAATGTCGGAGGCATAGGCACCTTTTCTTGGGCGAATGGTCACAAGGCCTTCTTTTTCAAGCTTTCTGATGGCTTCCCGAACGGGGGTCCTGCTGACTCCCATTTCTTCGGCAAGATCGACTTCCATCATTCGAGTGCCGGGTTTGATGGCGCCGGTCAAAATTCCTTCTCTTAATTCGTCATAAACAATTTCTCTTAATGGTTTGTGGTTCTGTATATTTAAATTCAGCACTTGCAATCCTCTCTTTTCCTTATTTTTGGTCAATCACTAATGTCTCAACTAAAAATGTTTCGCGATTAAGGGCTTTCATTTTGTGGAGAAGGGGTTCCAACATGCTTTTTTCCGGAGCAAGCATAAATACGGTTGGACCGCTTCCGCTCATCATGGCCTTTGCCGCAGCTCCCGCCAAATCCATGGCGTTCTTTGTGTCGCTAATTTCAGGATACAAGAAACAACTGACTTTTTCAAGCACATTGTACATATTTTTGTACAATCGGCTTTGCTCTCCGCTCCGCAAAGACTCGATAATTTCATCCGTCCCCGGTCTTTGCTCAATCTTTGAAAGGTCGAGTGCGCCATAAACTTCCGCTGTCGATACTGCGATTGGGGGTTTTGACAAGAGCACAAAGGAGGGCAGCGGGGGCAGCGGTGACAGGCATTCTCCGATGCCCGTTGCCTCGGCGCAGGTGGACGCGGCGTTTTTTTGAGCAGCGACGCCTTTTTTTTGAAGAGCGGCGCCTTCTTGGAAAACGCTGGCGGCCTGTGCCATCAAGCAGAACGGCACATCTGCGCCGAGCTTCACGCCCAGCTCCATGAGCTCCTGCAAGGACAACTCCAGCTCGAACAGCTCATTCAGCGCGTGAAGCACCGCTGCCCCATCAGCACTCCCTCCGGCCAGTCCTGCAGCAATCGGAATCTTCTTTTCAATATGAATATGAATCGCAGGCTCACGTTGCAAATCCTGCGGTCTTTTTTCTCTCTTATTTGTCAAAAGCACCGTAGCGGCTTTCCACGCTAAGTTTGTCTCATCACAAGGAATCTCTTTGGAATCGCTAGTCAACCGAACCCGCGCCGAGTCCGACTCACTTCGTTCCGTCAAACGAACCGTTACGGAATCATAAAGATTGATGGCTTGCATGATCATGCGAACCTCGTGATAGCCATTCGCTTTTTTGCCGATTACATCGAGCGACAAATTGATTTTTGCATAGGCTTTCTTATTGCATTCTTTTATGGCGATCATCAGAAGTTCCTTTCTCCATTTGTCATTTGTCATTTGCCATTTGCCATTTGCCTCATTATACTGCCTTTTGCGGGCGATAGGAATAGCGCTTTTTAGGGAGCCTCTGAAAAAATAGGCGCCGAGGCCGCAGTAG
>JAQUUY010000049.1 GCA_028693645.1 Eubacteriales bacterium
TACGAAGTCCATCGCATTCTCGATGTAATGAGCATCAACGTAGAGTGCAACACGATCAAAAAGATTGTTTTCAGTCATGGCGGTACCTCCTCTGATACTTCGCGGGCAAACGGATACATTGTCAATTCTACCTTTTTTTATTATACCATAGGGTGACAAGATATAAGCATGCTTCTTTTTTAACAGGGAATCTTTCGTTTCGGGATTGCTGCTACCGTCAGATTATAGCCGCCAGCTCTATTTGCCTTGGAAACCGCTCGTTCTTCGAATGTACATTAAGCTAGCGAGTCAAGTAAGCAAATGTGCATTCTCGAACTCGGACGGTTTCTACGGCAAACAGGAGCTGGCGTTTTTTGTTTGAACATCGTTCGGAGTAGGCAAGCCGAACAAATCATGTCGCTTGCCTACCCCAGCCTCGGCTCGCTGGCTGCTCGGGGTAGGTAACTTGTCAAGAAGTCCGCGTTTCAATACCCCATAGCTTCGGCAGAACTCGTCAGAGTAGGGATATCGGACAAATCATGTCGCTTGCCTACCCACGACTCGTCAGCCCAGAGTGTTAGAGTAGGCATTTTGATAAAAGTTAGCGGCGTGCCTACTCCGGCCTCGCCTCGCGACTTGCTCGGGGTAGGTAATTTGTCAAGAAGTCCGGATTTCAATACTCCATCGCTTCGGCGAAAATCGTCGGAGTAGTTATATCAGACAAATCAACTCGCCGTGCCTACTCCGGCCCCGACTGGCCGCTTGTTCGGAGTAGCCAAACAGGAACCGGCGTTTTATCGTTTGTCAAATGAGAAAAGAAAGAGTAAAATGCAGATATCGTAGATTTATGCGCGGAAGAACCGAAAGGAAGAAGCAAAATGAAAAGAAAAGTTGTGTTTATGTTTATCAATGGAAGCATCACAGAACCCCAGCGTATGGAAATGGATTATGGACCGGGAATGATGATTGTTGTCGGTGTAGGTAGCTACGAATCCGCTTGTGAAGAGGCTAAGAAGCTTGCTGATGAAGGGGTTTTAATGATTGAACTTTGCGGCGGGTTCGGCACAATCGGATACGCAAAAGTCACGGAAGCAGTCGCGGGCCGTCTTTGGGTTGGAGCGGTTCGATTTGACAATCACCCAGGATATGATAATGCGTCCGGAGACAGTCGCTGGCTTTAGAAAAATGTGTAAAATTCTTGTAAAATAAGGTTTCTGGCAGGCGTGGGTGTTATAATAGTGCCATAGATAATGGCAGGGGATGATGTAGATCCCGAGAAGAAATGGAGAATAGAATGGAAAAAAGGAAAATCACGTTCGAAGAAATCAAGAAAAACGAAGAAATCAAGACATACATCGGAAAAGCCGACGAAACAATGGAAGCAATGGGATTTACAGAGCATTCCTTTGCGCATGTAACCAAAGCGGCAGCACAAGCGGCCGAAATTCTTACGGTGATGGAGTATCCCGAGCGAACAATTGAGCTTGCAAGAATCGCGGGATATATGCATGATATCGGAAATGTAATCAATCGTCAGGATCACGCACAAAGTGGCGCGATTATGTCGTTTCGGATTTTAAGTAATCTGGGGATGGAGGCAGATGAGATTTCCGCAATCGTTACAGCCATCGGCCACCATGATGAAGGAACCGCAATTCCGGTCAATGCCATTGCTGCGGCATTGATACTCGCCGATAAAAGCGATGTTCGAGAATCAAGGGTCCGAGCGAAACGTGCCGGCAGTGATTATGACATCCATGACAGGGTGAATCATGCCGTCAAGAAATCAGGGCTTATTCTTGACAAAGAACGAAAAACAATTTCGTTGCATTTGGAAATTGACACAGAACAATCGGCAGTCATGGATTATTTTGAAATCTTTTTAGGAAGAATGAAGCTATGCAGAAAAGCAGCAGATTTTTTGGGCCTTCGCTTTGAACTTGTGCTTAATGATGTCTGCATGTTATAGAATCTGATACTATTTGAAAATAAGAGAGCCCGGCGAATCGTCTGCCGGGCTCTCTTTCTCAAGGTGCTTATTCTTTTTTTGTGACTGCATCAATATCGACAATGCAGGCCTCATAATCAAAATCGTCAGGGATCCCATAGCATACAAAATCATCTTTGCGGATACGGTTGGTTGCTTTCTTTGTGCTTGCGACAAGCATATCTCTCGAAGAATCCAAATTAGGTTTCCAAGCGCCGACTCGGTTTCGCGGATCTTCTGAAATGCTCACAATTACTGCTTCGTACTTTTCTGAAAACGCTTTCCATTTGTTGTCTGCCATGTTCTAATTCCTCCTTCACGACCACTTTGGTCTATGGTATTATTATACTACTTTAGGTAAGGAATGCAATCTGCTTAAGTAGAAAATAATCAAAAAAAAGCATAAAATTTCAAAATGCAGTGTCTTGAGGAAAAATAGGAGCTGTGGTAAAATAGCAAATGGTTAATTTAGAAAAATGAGGGAAGAAGAATGATTGTAGTAGTAGCTACTCAAAACAAGCATAAGATAAAAGAAATCAACGCAATTACCGAGCCCTTTGGTCTGGAACTCAAAAGCCTTTCAGACGTTGGACTTGAAAATCATATCGTGGAAGAAGACGGAACTACGTTTGAGGAAAATTCGCTAAAAAAAGCAATGGAGATCCATAAACTTTGTGGATTTGCGACACTTGCCGATGATTCCGGACTGATGGTTGATGCCCTCGATGGGGCGCCCGGTGTCTATTCCGCAAGATATGCGGGAGAAGATGCAGACGATGAACAAAATAATAAAAAATTGTTGCAGGCTCTTTCGGATACCCCTAAGAACGAACGGACGGCAAAATTTGTGAGTGTGATAACCATGGTTTTTCCGGGAGGTGAAGTCCTCTGCGCACGCGGAGAATGTAAAGGTCATATTGAATATGAGGCCTGCGGAAGCAATGGCTTTGGCTATGATCCGCTCTTCATTCCTGAGGGGTTTACCAAAAGCTTCGCACAACTTGATGCCGAAGAAAAAAATCGAATCAGCCATAGAGCAGAGGCGTTAAAGGTTCTGGCTGCCATGCTCGAAGAAAGACAAAAAAGCTAGTTTGACGGAGAACAATATGGACAAAAAACGTGCGAAAAAAATAATATTAGGTGTGATCAACCGCATGAAAAAACCGTATTATCAAGGAGCGGCCGCGGAATTAGCTTTTTTCTACCTTCTCGCGATGGTTCCTCTTTTTACGATTTTAGGAGAGCTGTTAGGTTTTTTCTCGATTTCACTCCAACTGATTAATGATCTTCTTGCGGAATATGTTTCCCACGAAATCGCATCTTCTATGGAAACCTATTTGCAATATACTCCGTCGGGTACATTTAGTGTTCTATTTGTTGCCTTCTCAATCTGGGCAGCATCCAAGGCTCAATTCGCGATGATTCGCATTGCAAATTACACCTACCTTGGAGAGGATGGCCGCGGGAATGGCTTTTTAAAGGAATGACTCCGTGCAATTATTACCTTGTTTGTCACAATCCTATTGGTGGTGTTCAGTTTGGCAATCCTTGTCTATGGGGAGCCAATTATGAAACTTGCAACGCTTTATGTCGGCGAGATTCTTGAACTTCCCTTCAGCATGGATTATATTTGGTACGCGATGCGCTGGCCCTTTGGAATCGCAATTTATTTTCTCGCAATCAGCTTCATCAATTTTTCGCTACCAACAGAAAGAATGCCCTTCAAAAAGTTCATCCCGGGAAGCGTGTTCGCTTCAGCCGGGATGTTGATTGCTTCTTGGATCTATTCCTATTATGCGTCGACCTTTGCGAATCAGAATCTCATATACGGGAGTCTGGGTTCCGTCGTCGGTCTTTTAATCTGGTTCTATTTCCTCGGGTCTGTTTTAGTCGTCGGTATCGTCCTTAATGCTGTTTGGGATGAGACGAAATAACACGGACGGAGATGATGCCCTCAAAGGAGAGGGCTTTTTTTATGTCCTCTTCGCTGACCGGGGAATCAAGATCCACCAAGGTTACCGCATTATCACCCTTGCTACGGTTAATGAGGTCATTGATATTGACATTCATTTCGGCAAGTGCGCCGGTGATTTTTCCAAGCATGCTCGGTACATTTTTGTTCAAGATGACCAAACGTGTATCCGTGGTGGGAAGACCAAGGTCGCAGCTGGGGAAATTCACGGAATTTCGTACATTCCCATTTTCAAGGAAATCAGCGATTTCTTCGATTGCCATGACCGCGCAGTTTTCTTCCGATTCATTCGTCGAGGCCCCGAGATGCGGAATGCAAATAATCTTGTCGTTGCCGAGCACCTTTTCATTGGGAAAGTCAGTCACATAGCTTCGAATCTGTCCATCTTCGAGCGCTTCAAGAATATCATCTTCTTTGACAATTTGATCTCTCGAAAAGTTGAGGATGCAAACGGAGTTTTTCATCAAGGAGAAACGCTCTTTGTTTATCATTTCCTTTGTGACATCCATAAAAGGAACATGGATTGTAATGTAATCACATAAAGGAAGCAAGCTGTCGAGACTCTCGTAGATTGTGATTGTTCTTGAAAGCTCATGCGCCGAGGTCAGGCTGAGATAGGGGTCATATCCGATTACTTTCATCCCGAGGCACTCTGCTGCATTTGCAACCATGACCCCGATTGCTCCGAGCCCTACGACACCAAGTGTTTTACCCTTGATTTCGCGTCCGGCGAATTTCGATTTGTTTTTTTCGACAACCTTAGAAACATCTTCGGTCAGTGTTTTCGTCCAAGCGATAGCATTGGAGACATTTCTTGCTTCAATTAAAAGACCCGTCAAAACGAGTTCTTTAACTGCATTCGCATTGGCACCGGGAGTGTTGAAGACCACGATGCCTTTTTCGGTGCAAACATCGAGGGGAATGTTGTTGACGCCGGCACCGGCTCTTGCGATGGCATAGAGGTTATCACTGAAGTCCATGGTTTTCATGTCTTGGCTGCGAACTAAAATGCCGTTTGCTTCTTGTGCATCTTCAATGATTGAGTATTCCGCAGGAAGTTTGCAAAGACCTTTCTGCGAAATTTTATTTAATGTTGCGATTTTATACATAGTTGTTGCTCCTTTTGACTAGCGATTGTTTTTTTCAAAACGGTGCATGAAATCGATGAGTGCTTTGACTCCTTCGACCGGCATCGCATTGTAGATGCTTGCGCGCATTCCTCCGACGCTGCGGTGGCCGCCAAGGTTAACAAGACCCTCTGCCTTGGCTTCGGCGGTGAATTTTTTATCGAGGACTTCATCGCCGGTAACGAAGACGACATTCATCAGAGAACGGTCTTCGTTTGCCACCGGGCAACTGAACATTTTGCTCTCATCGATGGCATCGTATAAAAGTCCTGCTTTGTGCTCATTAATCTTTTGCAGAGCAGCAACGCCGCCTTGTTCTTTGACCCACTGGAAAGTAAGTCCCGCGATATAAATGGAGTAACACGGAGGGGTGTTGTACATGGAGTCATTATCTGCATGAATCTTGTAATCAAGCATTGAAGGGATTTCTTTCGGAGCAAAACCCAAAAGGTCTTCTTTGATGATTGCGAGAGTTACACCGGCCGGACCGACATTTTTTTGCGCGCCGCCAAATACAAGCCCAAACTTTGTAATATCAAGTTCCTCGGAAAGGATCATTGATGAAAGATCGGAAACAAGAGGCACGTTGCCTGTTTCGGGCAGCCAAGTGTATCTTGTACCATAAATGGTATTGTTTTGTGTGATATAAAAATAATCAGCATCTTTTGTGAAGTTTTCCGACGACACTTTTGGGATATAGCTGAAAATATCCTTTTCTGATGAAGCGAGCACGTTGACCGTGCCGAATTTTGCGGCTTCTTGTGCCGCTTTTTTCGCCCAAGCACCTGTGACGATGTAATCCGCCTTCTTAGAATTGCGGAAAAGATTGAGGGGAATCATTGAAAACTGAAGAGAGCCGCCTCCTTGGAGAAAAAGCACTTTGTAAGAATCGGGGATGTGCATCAAGTCTCTGAGATCCTGCTCTGCGGTGTTGATGATTGACTCAAAATCCTTTGAACGATGGCTCATTTCCATCACGGACATACCGGAGCCCCGGTAGTTTACCATATCCGAAGCGGCCTGCTCTAAGACGGAAAGCGGCAGCATTGAAGGTCCTGCTGAAAAGTTGTAATTCCTGTTTAATGTACCCATTTAAGTACCTCCTCTTTAGTTTATCGTTTATTATATCACAAAGATTTTTTTTTGCATCAATTTATATTAAAAAGTGGAAGGATTGTGTCCAATCTTCATTTGCGATAAGGCAGGTCTTATGATAGACTATTAAAATGTTATAAGAGAAAAGCATTCTTTTGAGCGAGAATGAAGACATAGAAGAGAGCAAAAAGAAAGGGAACAGACATGAAATATGTGATTATCGTAACGGATGGCGCGGCTGACGAACCGATCGAGTCGCTTGGAGGAAAGACTCCTCTGGAAGTATCAAAAATGGACAATACCAATGCCTTAGCTGCAAAGGGTACCGTGGGTATGGTAAACACGATTCCCGAAGGGATGAGCCCCGGAAGTGATGCCGCAAATTTATCAGTAATGGGATATGATCCTAAAATATATCATACAGGGAGATCGCCGCTTGAGGCGGCCAGTATTGGAATCGATATGTCGGATACGGATGTTTCCTTCCGCTGCAATATTGTGACATTGAAAGGCGAGGGCGCATATGACGACATGACCGTCCTCGATCACAGCTCTGGCGACATCAGCACCGAGGAAGCGGACATCCTGATCAAAGCAATCCAAGAGGCGTTTGGAAACGAAAAAATCAGTTTTTATACCGGCGTCAGTTATCGCCATGCGATGGTGATTCATAATGGAAGCACAAATTGCACACTTGTTCCGCCGCATGACATTTTGGACCGAAGAGTCGGCGACTATCTTCCTAAGGGTGATGACGCTGATATTATTGAAGCAATGATGCGCAAAAGTTATGAAGTTTTGTCGAAGCATCCTGTCAATCTGGATCGCGTCAAAAGAGGTCTTAATCCCGCAAATTCGATTTGGATTTGGGGAGAGGGAAAAAAACCTGCGTTGACTTCTTTCTATGACAAATATCACATTACGGGAGCAACAATTTCCGCGGTCGATCTCATCAAAGGGATTGGCATTTGTGCGGGGCTTGCATCCATTGATGTTCCGGGGGCAACCGGCACCGTGCATACGAATTACGAAGGAAAATTACAGGCTACAATTGCTCAATTTGAAAAAGGACTTGATTTTGTTTATCTTCACTTGGAAGGTCCGGATGAGTGTTCCCACCAAGGAGATCTTCCCGGAAAAATCAAATCGCTTGAATTGATCGACGAAAAAATCGTAGGACCTTTGAGCGAGTATTTCGCAAAAAGTGGAGAAGCGTATCGATTTTTGATTTTGCCTGACCATCAAACACCGATGAAGATAAGAACCCATGCAAGCAAACCCGTGCCTTTTGTTTTTTATGACAGCACAGATGAAAAATCACCTGATAAAAGCAGGCAATATGGGGAAAGCTCGGGTGAAGAAGGTTTGTTCTTTGCGAATGGCTATGAACTGACCGATTATTTCTTTGAAAAACGGTAATTCGAATGAAAAGAACCCTTTCACTATTAATAATACTGTGCATGCTTCTCGGCTCTGCATGTTTTTCTCATGCAGACACAAAGACGGAGCTGACCCTTGTTGGGCAGAGTGGGATTCTCATTGATGCCTCGACCGGAAAAGTCCTCTATGAAAAGAACAGCCATGATCAGCATTTCCCGGCCAGCACAACAAAAATGATGACGGCAATCTTGGCTCTTGAAAACTTGGAGCTGTCTGATCAGGTGCCGATTGATGAGGAGGTCGCTTTTACCGATGGCAGTCGGATTTATCTGCTCGAGGGAGAAGAAGTTACGGTAAAAGAGCTTCTCTACGGCTTGCTCTTGGAATCAGCCAACGACGCTGCAGTTGCGCTGGCGAAAAAAATCTCCGGATCAACTGCGGAATTTGCCAAACTGATGAATGAAAAAGCCAAAGAATATGGGGCACTGAATACGAATTTCGTAAATCCAAACGGATTGCATGAAGAAGCACATGTTTCGACCGCTTATGACCTCGCGATGATTGCCAAATATGCCATGAAGAATGAGTCGTTCCGCGAGTATGTTTCGACGTATCAACATACGATGCCGGCCACGAATATGCAGGAAACACGCTATTTTTACAGCACGAATCGTCTCCTTTACGACACCGTGCATAAAGTTTCTGTCAACGGCGTTGAACGCACTTGCAAATACGATGGAATTATAGGCATCAAGACGGGATATACCCCCGAAGCCGGTGGCTGCCTGGTTGCGTCTGCCAAAAGAGGGGACACGGAGTTGATCGCCGTATCGGTTGCTTCTACAGATATGGATCGCTTCGGTGATTGTATTGCGTTACTTGATTATGGCTTTGCAAATTACAAAACGGTTCTTGCGCTCAATGAAGGGACCGACCTCGGGACCATTGACGTGAAACGTGGGGCCATCTCTCGTGTTAGCGTTGTAACAAAAGAAAACGCCTACGCAACGCTTCCCGTAGAAGCATCGAAAACAGTGGTTCGGACAGAAGTAGTGCTAAAGGACTCTCTTAAAGCACCTATCAAAAAAGGCCAAAAAACAGGTATCGTCAAGGTCTTTGCCGGAAACGAGCAGGTCGGAGAATATGATGTTGTTGCCACGGCCGACGTGAAAAAAGGCGGGCCGCTTTCTTTGATCGGAATCTCTGATGCAACCGCAAAGATGATGTTGATTGTATTCCTCGGAATCGTTTTCTTGCTGATTGTTTCGCTCGTCGTATATATCATGATCAAAAGGCGGCAACTCAGAATGAAGAGGATGAAGCGCCAAAAGGAACGAGAAATTTTGATTTCGCAGAGAAAACAGGATCGTGCCAGATGGGAAGAGGAATATTTCGGGCAGAGAGAAAAACGTTGGTAAGTTCTATTCGACAAATATTCTGCAAATAGTATAAATAAAAAAAAGGAGCGGCTTCATCGAAGCGGCTCCTTTCGTATCTGTTTTCATTTAAGCACTATTTGATTTTTATTGTTCAATCAGGATTTCGGCTACTTTATAGATGTCCCCTGCCCCCATCGTGATTACAAGATCTTTCGGTTCTGCGTTATTTGAAACAAAATTCGCGATTTCCTGGAAGTCGGCAATAAAGGAGACTTCTTTATTGGGATGCTTTTTTTTGATTTCTGCGGCAAGTTGTTTAGAACTGATTTTATAAATGTTCTTTTCTCTTGCAGCGTAGATATCGGTAAGGATAACCTTGTCCGCATCTTGGAAGGCATCGGCAAATTCGTCAAAAAGAGCCATGGTCCGCGTATAGGTGTGAGGTTGAAAAAGGCACCAGACCTTATTGTGCGGTACGTTTGCCGCAGCAGACAGTGTTGCGCGAATCTCCGTTGGATGATGTGCATAATCATCGACGATGCATACGTCATTTTTTGTTC
>JAQUUY010000050.1 GCA_028693645.1 Eubacteriales bacterium
TTTCTCTATTCTACACCGTTGCTTTCTTTTTTCCTCTTTTTTTTTATTTATTTTTGTTGAAATCTGGAGGTTTCCTTTGCATCGGTTTTCCTGTTCCTTCTTACGGAACTTAGTTTTTCATTCAACCGATTAATACAATTGCCAGAATCTTTTTCATTTTGTTCTTTCTCCTTTTTTAGTTTAGCTACTATTTTTTTAGTATTACTTAAAAGTTATATGACCGTCCTGCATGGACGCAATAACCGCTAAGGATTCCACCCGATATCCCAATTCGCGCAGTTTTGCACCGCCGCCTTGGAATTCTTTTTCGACTGCAACCCCGATACCGCAGACCTCTGCACCGGCTTTTTCGGCGAGTTTCGCTAAGCCGACAGCCGCTTCGCCATGTGCCAAGAAATCATCAACAATCATGAGCTTGTCGCTTTTTGTGAGATACTTTTTGGATACCATCACGGAAGAGACCGTTCTTTTTGTAAAAGAAGTCACTTCCACGGAGTAGTAGCCATCTGTCATCGTATTTGGCGCTGCTTTTTTTGCGAAGACCACAGGAATGCCGTTCATGTACATCGCTACCGCACAAGCAATGGCAATACCCGAAGATTCAATCGTCAGGATTTTGTTGATTCCCGCACCCTCGTAACGACGAGCCAGTTCTTTCCCGATTTCAGACACCAACGCAAGATCGATTTGATGATTCAAAAAAGAGTCTACTTTAATAATTTCCGTACCAATAACTTCTCCATCTTTGATAATCCTATCCTTTAATAATTGCATCTCATTCACCCACTTTTTTCACTAACCAATAATAGTACTATTATATAGGCAAGACAGTGCTTACGTAAAGAAATAATACATATTTTTAGGCAGTAAGCGCTTTCTTTTTTTTGACCTGCGGCACTTTGCGAACGACGTTTGCATTCTCAACTAAGCGATGCTATAATATTCGCTATATGACATACTCTATATCGAAAGCAAAAGGAGCTTGGCATCATGGCCGACCCGCAAAATAAAGAAACAAATAAAATCATTCTTTCCATTAAAGATATGGGGAAGATTTATACAAGCAAGAAGAACCAGGTCAAGGCTCTTGAAGATATCAACCTCGATATTTACGAAGGAGATATTTTCGGCGTGATTGGGCTTTCCGGCGCCGGCAAAAGCACCCTTGTGCGCTGCATGAATTTTTTGGAACGTCCGACGACCGGAACGGTCATTTTTGACGGAAAAGACCTCGCTTCGCTTACAAAGAAAGAACTTTTACGCGCGCGTCAATCGATGGGCATGATTTTTCAGCAATTCAATCTCTTGATGCAGCGAAACGCGGTCGACAATGTTTGTTTCCCACTCGAAATCATTGGGAAAACAAAAAAAGAAGCCCGCATACGCGCCTTAGAATTGTTAGAACTTGTCGGACTTTCGGACAAAGCGGAAGCCTACCCGACGCAACTTTCCGGAGGTCAGAAACAGAGAGTCGCCATCGCAAGAGCCCTTGCATCAAATCCCAGAGTGCTTCTTTGCGACGAAGCGACAAGTGCTCTCGATCCGGCAACGACACATTCCATTTTGGAACTCTTGAAACAAATTAATCGTGACTTTGGTTTGACCATCGTTGTAATTACGCATGAAATGAGCGTGATTGAGGAGATTTGCCACCGCATCGCAATCATTGACAACAGCCATATTGCCGAAACAGGAAACGTCATTGATATTTTTACGAATCCAAAGACTCAGATTGCAAAAGAGTTTGTTTTCCCAGGGGGAGATAAACTTGACAGGGTCGTTGGCTCCCGTTGCTGCGAAATCATTTTTGACGGCAATTCGTCCTATGAGCCAATTCTCGCAAAAACGATATTGGAATGTAAAGCCCCGGTCAACATCATGTTTGCCAATACGAAGAATGTCGATGGCAAGGCGTTTGGACAAATGATTGTCCAACTTCCCGAGGATGATATCCTCGCGAACAAAGTCATGGCTTATCTTCGTAACCAAAATATTATTGTAAAGGAGGTGGAAGCAGGTGTTTAACAGTGTTGCTCTTGATATGTTCTCAACAGGATTACTGGAAACACTCTATATGACCTTGGTTTCCACTCTTTTGGCCTACGCAATCGGCTTGCCCTTGGGTTTGGCACTCGTTGTGACAAGTGAAAGCCTCAGCAAAACGGCTCACATCACCAACAGCATCTTGGGCATCATCGTCAATCTATTGCGTTCGGTTCCTTTTTTAATCTTGTTGATTGCGGTCACTCCATTTACAAGAATCGTTGTTGGCACGACAATCGGTTCCACCGCAACGATTGTACCCCTGGTGATTGCCTCGGCGCCCTTTATCGCGAGGCTTGTGGAATCTTCCGTCAAGGAAGTGGATAGGGGGGTGATCGAAGCGGCGCAGTGTATGGGTGCGTCTACCATGCAGATTATCCGAAAGGTCATGCTTCCGGAGGCAAAGCCCTCCTTGGTCATTGGCGCTGCCATTGCCGTCACAACCATCTTGAGCTATTCGGCTATGGCCGGTATCGTCGGTGGAGGAGGACTCGGCACGATTGCAATCAACTATGGTCTTTACCGTTATAAATATGACATCATGCTTGTGACAATCGCCATCTTAGTTATTGTAGTGCAGATTTTCCAAGAAGTTGGCATGAAGCTGGCAAAGATCGGTGACCGACGGATTAACCAATAAATACGATACCCTTTTGTTAATATTATTGAAAATATAGGAGGAATCACCCATGAAAAAATTACTTTCTGTACTATTGATCCTTATCCTTGCACTCACGGCCTTTGCCGGTTGTGGTGCAGAAAAAGAAGAAGCACCTGTTGAATTGACTCCGATTGTCATCGGTGCAAGCCCGACTCCGCATGCTGCCATTTTAGCAGTTGCAAAAGAAGTCCTGTTGGAGCAAGGTTATGATCTCCAAATCACAGAGTTCTCGGATTATGTGCAGCCAAATCTTGCATTAGATGCCGGCGACCTTGATGCAAACTACTTCCAGCATCAGCCGTACCTTGATGAATTCAACGCCCAAAACGGAACTGACCTTGTTACGATTGCTTCCGTCCATTATGAACCCTTCGGAATCTATCCCGGCAAAACCGCTACCTTAGACGCACTTGCTGACGGTGCCCAAGTTGCCGTACCGAATGATACCAGCAACGAAGCAAGAACACTTCTTCTTTTAGAAGCCCAGGGGCTCATCAAATTAAAAGAAGGTGTCGGCCTTGTTGCTACAAAGTTTGATATTATTGAAAACGCAAAGAATCTTGAAATCGTAGAAATCGAAGCAGCTCAACTCGCTCGTTCTTTACAGGATGTCGATATCGCCGTTATCAACGGGAACTATGCGATTGAAGCCGGTCTGAACGTTGCAGAAGATGCTATCGCAACCGAAGATTCCGCATCCGTTGCCGCTCAGACTTATGCAAACATTCTTGTTGTAAAAGCAGGCGATGAAGAAAGAGAAGATCTCAAGGCACTTGCTGCTGCACTTCTCTCGCCCGAAGTAAAAGCTTATATTGAAGAGAATTATGCCGGTGCTGTCGTTCCCATGTTCTAAAGCAGCACGTCCATTTCTCCCACGAATTATTTGAACTCAGAAATAGAACCCCGCTTCCGTCGCTTACTCGACAGGAGCGGGGTTTTTCTTTTTTGATTTGCTTATTGCTTTGTTTCATCTGTTTCTAATATCTTCCGATGATCTTTTTATTTCATGCTCTCGATGTATTTCTCCGCCTGCACCGCCGCGATTGCGCCATCTGCAGCAGCCGTAACCACCTGTCTTAAGGATTTTCGTCTAATATCTCCTGCTGCGAAAACGCCCGGAATGTTCGTGCGCATATCTTCATCGGTTATGATATAACCCTTTTCCATCTCAATCTGTTCTTGGTAAAGCTCCGACTGCGGCTTATAGCCAATGAAAACAAAAACTCCAAAGGTTCCATCTTCGGGATTGACATGATACTCCGTCAGCTCTCCCGTTTTTACATTTTCGGTGATCATTTTTTCCAAAAGGCCATCTCCCGACAATTCCTTTACCACACTGTCCCACATAAAATCAATCTTGGGGTTTGCAAATGCTTTTTCCTGAATCGATTTTGCAGCTCTGAGTTCATCGCGTCGATGGATAATCGTTACTTTTTTTGCGAACTTGGTAAGGAAAACAGCTTCTTCGACTGCGGAATCTCCGCCCCCAACAACAAAGGTATCAAGCCCGCTAAAGAAGGCTCCATCACAGGTTGCGCAATACGAAACGCCACGTCCTACAAAGTCAAATTCTCCCGGACAGCCGATGTTCATCGGATAGGCTCCGGTTGCTATGATTACCGCTTTTGCCTGATAGGTATTTTCAAGACCATGAATCGTTTTGATTTCGCCTGCCAGTTCGACAGACTCCACACTATCAATGACTGTCTCTGCGCCAAAGTGTTTGACTTGTGCATCCATACGATCAATCAAGGTTGGACCCGATTCTGTTTCAAGTGATCCCGGATAGTTCGCGATCTCCGATGTATTTATGATCTGTCCACCCTCTCTGGCTTTCTCAATCATTAAAGTAGATAGCCTTGCTCTGCCTGCATAAAGTGCGGCGGTCAAACCCGCAGGTCCTGCACCGATGATGATGACATCATATATTTTACTCATAGTCGTCCTCCTGTTTAGCTTTTTTACCGCGGGTAATTTTTTTACATGCGTATTCCCGCATATTACCAGTATTGAACGCTTTATTGATTTTGTCAATGCGTATTGTATGTGCTTATTATTTTTCTGTCGAGGGCTTCCCCGCTTCCATCAGAGTTTTGTTATGCCACAAAAAGAAGGTTTCTCCCACCATCAGGAGCCCGGTGACAATAAGTAGCCATTCGATGCGAATACAGTCTGACAGCGGTCCAAAAAGCAACATCCCCATCGGCATCATGGAACTTGAGATCATCCCCAAAACACCGAAGACCCTTCCCATATATTGTTCTTCGACTTTTTCTTGCAGGACAACCGTTGCCGGCGTGTTGAAAACGGGGATTGCAAGCCCTGTGAGTCCCATGGTGAGTAAATAGATTCCAAAGACCGGAGTCAACCCCAGCACAATTGTCGTTACTCCCATCAGAAATCCCCCCAGCAACATCGAATGCATTCTGTTTTTGAATCCGCCCCATGAAGCCATCAAGAGCCCGCCCATCATCATGCCTCCGGAAAAGGCAATCTCGATTGCCGTCAAACGCCAGACATCACTCCCGAAGCTACGTGCGACCTGCAGCGGGGTAAGAAATGCCGCAGGCGAAATTAAAAAGAATAAAACGGCACAAAAGAGGAAAAATGTTTTGATGTAGGAATGGTTATTTATATATTTGTAACCTTCCGCCATATCAGAGAAGTAGCTTGGTTTTTCTTTTTCTAATGCTTTTTTGTGCGTTGGAACCTTAACAAATAAAAGCAAGGTCAACACCGCAATCAGCGCAGTAATTACATCCACGAAAAAGATCAGTTCGATTTCCGCAAACGACATCAAGGCACCGGCGGCCATCGGAGAAACAAGCATAATCAATGACTGTATGCTGCCATTGATTCCATTAATGCGCATGAGTTTTTCCGGAGGGACAAGCTGGGGGATTAACGCACCTACCGTTGGCATTTGAACCGCCGATCCAAGGGCACGCACAGCCGAGACTACAAACAAGAGCCAGAACATGTCATAGCCTACGAGAAATAAAATAGCAAGAATTAAAGTTGCCAGCGCAATCATCGAATCAGACAGCACGATTAAACGTTTTCGGTTGTAACGATCAGCCCACACGCCTGCAAACGGTGCAAGAAAAAAGGTCGGCACAAAACCGCAGACAATCGATATGGTCATCATCACTCCGGATTTTGTTTCCAAAGTGATGTACCACATAATCGCGTACTGCACAAGGGACGAACCAAAAAGAGAGATCGTCTGACTTGTAAGAAAAAGGATTGTATTCTTTTTCCACGAGTTTGTCATAATCACACCTCCAAAACGGATGCCAAGAGCCTAAATTCTTTTTCATCATGCTCAATAATCACAAAACCGTCATAGGCCTCAACAATATTTTTAATATTTTGCAACCCCAGACCATGAGATTTGCCACGTTTGTTTGAAACAAATTGCCCATCATTAATCTCAAGGGTTCCGCTATAACTGTTTTTGACCTTGATCAACCGTTGTCTCTTATTGAGCGCAACTTCAATCGAGATTCGCCTTAGCGAAGTATCTTGGATTTCAATACAGGCGTGCAAGGCGTTCTCCAAAGCGTTTCCAATCACGATGCAATAATCGCTGTCGCTCATCACAGAATCTTCTTCCACATTGCAATGGCTTTCAAATCTGATTCCGTATTCTTTGGCACGCAGATAATAATAGCCAATCAAAGAGTTTACAACGATGTTTTTACAGAAAAACGGCAGCTCTTCCGTTTTTGTTTTGTTGTCATATTCCTTTATGAACGACTTCAACTCATCGATCTTTCCTTCTTCGGTCAGTCGACCCATCGTCCCAACGAAATGCCTGATATCATGTTTCATTTCACGAATCTCATTCATCTGCCCGCTAAGGGTACTGTAGTATTCTTTTTGCATCGCGAGCTGTTTTTGCAGCAGTTTGAATTGTGAATCCGATCGTGCAAAATCATCATAAACATCCGCGGCCCGCATGGCATAGACCCAGCATATGATAAGGGAGCATATCGTGAAGGTGAAAAGTAATGCAAGTGACATATCTGCTGCGATTTTTCCGTTGATATAGTAGCTGTCGACGGCAAGGCCGACACCGATTAGAATGGAACAGAAAAAGATCGGCAATCCGAATTTTTTTAAATCTTTGCGATTTCGATAAACTTTGATATAAAGATAAAGGTCTAAAACATAGGTGAGCAAGGGCACGAGCACTGAAAAACCATCGTTATAGAGTTCAGGCGGCAGTAGCAGATAGACCAGATATAATACCGCATAATAGATTAGGAAAACAAGCTTGGCCTTTTTCCCAATCTTCATTCCACAGTGTTCTTCCACTAAAAAGAGCAGCAAATATTTCAAGGCAAAGGTGGAGAGATACATCAGTTCATTGGTTTTCTCATAAGAAAGATTGAAAAACAAAAGCCCCTGCCACATACTGTAGAATTCCGAAGTCAACATCACACGTAACACAATAAGGAAAACCATCAGCGGAAGCCATAGGGAATTCAAATTTTTCTTCACCGCAAATGCATACAGAGCAATCAAGCTCAGCAATGAAAACACTGCCACACCGAATAAGATTAAGCGGAAGGCATCTCTTGTTTCGTGCTTTGCTTTGATTGCCTCATAGTCAGCCAAAACGGGGGTCATGTAAAGCCCTGAAAACCGGCTTGTCGCAACTTCGATGAGAATCACATGGGTATCGACGGCGGAAAGAATTACGGGATATAAATCTGCTTTTGGAGATGTAAAAATGTCTTTTTGGTTTTTCGAAAGGACACCACTTTGAGCAGTCATTTTTCCATCGACAAAAACTCGATACGCGCTGCCAAAGTCGGGAACAAACACAGTGACCGGCTTGTCGTAATCCAAGTCCTTCAGTGTAAGCTTATACGTTGCGTAGCCCTCGGCCGGCAATGCTTCGCCTCCGACAGTATAAGACGACCATTCGGCGGGCACGCTGATATTGAAATCAGAGAAGCCGTTTCCCTCTGCATCCGTACTAAGAAAACGCTCCCAATAAAATTCCCACTCTCCTTCTAAATAGATTTTCCCCGACGCAAGATTTTCCCGCGAAAGATCGATTCTTCCATTTCTCGCTTCCGCTGCACCTGTAATCTCGTGTCTGAAAACACTGTAGACGAGAGGTAGATTGGAAAAGAGAAGAGCACAAAGGAGTACAAAAATAAGGATTTGTCTTGCTCTCTTATGTTTTTCCATTTTACAGCCCTTTGTTCATGTGTTCAAAGAGGTAAGCAAAGTACTTTTGCTTTGCAGATGTTATATGTTTTTTTGAGATGCTAATCACTGCCGGATCAACACGAAAACGATTTTCGGACATTTCCGAAACATGCAAGATATTAACGGCAAAGCTCTGGTGACAACGAATAAAATATTCTTCCGGAAGTTGTTTGAGTATTTCGTCCATCTTCCCATACGTTTGAAAGACTGTTTTATCTTCCATATGTAAAAGAATCATTTTGTCCCGACTTTCGATGTATTGGATATCACGACAATAAACGCGATACACCCCACCTTTATGGCGAAAACTGATTTGCTCTTCTCTTTCTTTTGAAAGATCGGAAAGGGCCTGATCAAGAATATGCTTTAACTTCTCTCGATTGAGCGGTTTTATCAAGTAATTGAAAGCAAAAACGTCATAAGCTTCTGGATAATGCTCATTGCTCGAGGACACAAAAATAATCTTTATGTCCTTTCTGTCACTTCTTAGCTGCTGGGCTGTATCAATTCCGGAAAGCTCCGGCATATAAATATCCAAAAAAAGCAGATCCCATAGCACCTCATGCTCTTTGCACGCGGCAAGCAGGGATTCTCCCGAAGAATACGTGGAAATTTGAAAGGCGGGATCATAGTGATACAAAGCTTCCGCGAGGGTTTTAATGTCCTCCGGGCAGTCATCACAAATGCCGATTTGAACAGACATTGCAGTAATTCTCCCTTCTTAAATCGTCTTTTATAGTATAGCATATCTGAAATAGTACGGTAAATATATTAAAGGGATCGCCGATTTCGCCAAAAAAACGGCCAATTTTGGAAAAAGATAAAATCTGAAAAGGGTTTTGCTATAGTTAAATAAAAGTAGTTTAGCAAATAGTTTTATTGCAAAGAAATAAGGTGTTCTTTTGATTTACCGGTTTTGTTGTGGAAGCACCCATTCTTTCCGAATAAAAAATCGACATTGCAACTGTTTTGTCGACTACGTTTCAAAGCGAAAGATGCAACAGTTGTATGAAAAAAGTGATTACGATGTTATTGGGGAAATCGGGAATTCCGCCCGCGAATATAACAATCAGGATGTGATCCTGAGCAACGAGGGAAAACTGATCCCTATTTTCCCACGAGGAAGCATCGTTCGCCCATTTGAATGGATTGTTGGTTACGCCGCAATCAGCAAGAATACTTACGTTGCCGTTGTAAAAAGCTTAATCCCGCCAAGATTAAACCGCTCAATCTCTTCCTGATCGTTCTCCCAATCGTATCAGGATGGATCTTATACTATGTGCCAGGCACAATAAAAACAGCCACTGCATCGCGTTCCGGGCGATTGCAGTGGCTGTTTTTTATTGTTTATTTTGT
>JAQUUY010000051.1 GCA_028693645.1 Eubacteriales bacterium
GTTTCCGGATCAAATTTGTTTTCCAATCTGCACATTGTCGAGTTTACCCAATCGGCGTTATTTTCCTTTTGGGCCAAACCATCCGGACCATATATGATTTCTTTGGCCGTTTCTTCATCGCTTCTGTTTTTTACTGCGTTAAAAATAACCTGCTCTTGGATTTTTCTTATGTCGAACATTTTTGGTTCCCCCCCCTATTTTCTAAAATAGTAATCATCTTTTTCCTAAAGAAGTAACGTATCCTGTGCTTCTGATTATAGGAAAAAGTCTGTACGCTTACTTCTGAATTCTTGCCCTATTTAATGGGAATACAAAGATCCATGATAACACTTCCGTTTTCTTGGTCAATTTCTCGGTAAATGTTCAATCCGCATCTTCCGTTCATTTCATAACCGCTTTCAGGGAGCCAAATGCTAAAAATTCCCTCAACAGTGCCAAAAATATCTTCTATTTTTCCCTCAAAGCAATAGGTCGCGAATCTTCCGCCTTTTACCGTCGTAAAATTAGCGAGCTTGCACGATTCCTTTGTTGTCATGCAGATATCGCATAGACAGCTGTCGAGGTTCGTGATTACAGGGTCATCATAAAACCGTTCAATAAATACGGTACCCTCTTCGATATATTCGTTGTGTTTATCTAAAAAATCGAACCAATTTTGTTTTAAGTCAATATAGTTTCCAATCATTCGCTCGTAAATGACCAAAAAATCCGGAAGCATCTGGATTTTTATTTTATCATTGTAGCCATCAAACGTGTCAAAGCCGGAAACGCCTTCCGGATAAAAGGGATTGGCGAGTCCCGTTACATTTGTAGATTTCCGGAATTCCGCAGGGGAAATGTTATGGTGTTTTCTGAATGCGGAGCTGTAATTTGAGGAGCTATATCCGTAATCCAGTCCGATATCCGTTATTGCTTTGTTCTTTTCCAATTTAAGCTCAATGGCACTTTGGTCCATTTTAAGACGTTTTATAAATTCATATACATTTTCACCGGTTGCCTCCTTGAAGGACCTGCAAAAATAAAACTTTGAGAAATGAAAGTGATTTGCGACATCTTCGACGGAAAGAGTTTCGTCGAAATGTTCTATAATATAGTCAATGCTTTGGTTTATCAATTCCTTTTTAATCATGCTACACCCTACATCAAAATTACGCATTATCTGCTTTGATTATACCATAAAAGGACAAAAAGAAAGCGCTGACCTTTCGGGTTCGAATCCCCTCGATACTCCGCCAATACAAAAGACACCCACTACTGGATGTCTTTTGTATTGGCGGAGCGGGTGGGATTCGAACCCACGTGACGTTTCCGTCAAACTGATTTCGAGTCAGCCCCGTTATGACCACTTCGATACCGCTCCATACTATATTCTTGTCCTTTGAGAAACAGTGACAACGCTGTTGATTATAGCACACGCCGGGAGGCTTTTCAATCCCCAATTAAGCGGGGTGTTCCCCAATTAAGCGGGGCCAACGTAGCGCTCGGCAAAGGATGCTCCTTGTTTTATTCGACACCTTTCGGAACGGAAAAGACGATTGCCTTTGGCAGCAGTTCAAGATCAATCCTTTTTTCTTTGCTGATTTCCCCGTCGGCGCAGATTTGAAGCCTCTCGTGGGAGCTAATCGTTAATTTCCGACACTTAATGTATTTGATAGGTAGTTCTGTCTTTGATGGTTCGAGATGCGTGCCGTCATGGTATTTTCGAATCACTGAGAGAAAAGTCCTTCGATTGATTTTTTTGACCATACTCACATCGAGCAGTCCATCATCAAGGCAGGCTTTTGGTACACCTTTGAATCCGCCGCCGCAATAAGCACCGTTTCCCACGGCAAGCAAGGTAAATTCACCCTCTTCAACACTTCCGTCTTCGAGTGTTACGGACATCTGATAGGCTTTGTTTGCAACAAACACACAGGCAATCCCCGCAAGATAGGCAGAAGAACCGTTTAGGAAGGGTTTCTTCTTAAGCTCCGCCGTTCTTGCGACGACCGCGCAGTCGATTCCAATGTTTAGCATATTCACAAGATAGCTGTCATTATATCGAATCAAGTCGATTGACCTTGGATTACCCGCCAATTGCCTTTCTATATCAAGAAAGTACTCCGGGTGTGAAAAGCTTCTGGGAAAGTCATTGCCCGTCCCTGCCGGGATGAGCGCAATCTCAACATGTTCAAAGCCAAAGGCACCATTGACTACTTCATTTAGCGTCCCATCACCGCCGACCGCATAAAAACGCTGCGCTTCATTTTTCGCAAGCAAACAGCGATCCTTAACAAAACGCGTTGCATCTCCCTTGTTTAGCGTCCGATGGATTTCATATTCCAAGTCACTATTTTTGAGGGCAGAAAGGATTTTAGGCAAAAGCTTCTTTTCTGCATCCCCTCTTCCGGCCACAGGATTCAGGACAAAAATGTGTTTCATTATCGTTTCCTCTCACTGTTGCAATCATTTGCTTGCGTTTAGAATAGCACAAAGGGATATTGACCGCAAGGATAGTCGTTTTGTCCAAAACACATGGATTCTAAAAGCATTCTATGATAAAATCATAATCGAACATGATGATTACAAACAGCGGGAAATAAAAGATCCCGCAAATCATAGTATACGAGGAGAATACAAAATGGATGATCGTAATAAGAAACTGGCAAAAGTTCTTGTAGGCTACTCCTGCGCTGTTGAAAAAGGAGAACGGGTTCTCGTTTCTTACAGTGGAGATACTGCGAAACCCCTTGCAAAACAGATTATAAAAGAGATTTATGCCAACGGTGGCTTTCCCTATACAGAAATTCGCGACAACTCAATCGAACGAGAAATCCTTCTCGGTTGCAGCGAGGAGCAACTCCGCTACATGCAAGAATATCAGCTCAACCAAATGAAAGGCATGCAATCCTATATTGCGATACGCGCTTCTGATAATACCTCAGAGCACGCCGATGTGCCAACGTCACAGCAAAACCTTTACAGCAAAATGCTCGAACCGGTTTTACGTTACCGCGTTGACAAAACCAAGTGGGTCGTTTTGCGTTATCCAAACAATGCCATGGCACAACTTGCCGGCATGAGCCTCGAAGGCTTTGAAGATTTCTATTATGATGTCTGTACAATGGATTATGCAAAGATGGCAAAAGCCATGGATCCGCTAATCGATTTGATGAACAAGACAGATAAAGTTCGTATCCTTTGCCCCGGAACAGATCTCAGCTTCTCGATCAAAGGAATTGGTGCGGTCAAATGCAGCGGAGAGCGAAATATCCCTGATGGCGAAGTGTATACGGCCCCTGTTAAGGATTCAATGAATGGCATTGTTTCTTATAATACCCCTTCTGAAGAAGATGGCTTTACCTACGAGAACATTGTCTTTGAAGTCAAGGATGGCAAAATCATCAAGGCCACAGCAAATGACAATACCCGTATCAACACCCTTCTCGATACGGATGAAGGGGCTCGATATTTTGGCGAATTCGCATTAGGCGTGAACCCATATATTCTCGACCCGATGAAAGATACCCTCTTTGATGAGAAAATTGCGGGGAGCTTTCACCTTACACCGGGCTGCGCGTATGAAGATGCCTTTAATGGAAACAAATCTGCAGTCCATTGGGATCTGGTCATGATTCAGCGCCCCGAATACGGCGGCGGTGAAATCTGGTTTGATGATGTGCTAATCCGCAAAGATGGTTTGTTCGTACTGCCCGAATTACTCTGTCTCAATCCCGACCAGTTGAAATAGAAGTGTCAAAAAATAAAATCACGCAGGGCTTACATCCTGCGTGATTTTTTATTATTCTTCAATTACTTCTATTTCGTCACCGGCTTTGATCGTACCGCCTTTTAACACTCTTGTGAAGATGCCTTCTTTGGGCATGATGCACATACCGACCTGTTGCTTGATGGCACAACCATGGTGACATTCTTTTCCTATCTGGCTGACTTCGTGCAAGGTTTCGCCGATTCGAAGCTTAGTGCCTACCGGCAAGGTATATAGTTCCAAGCCTTCGGTCGTCAGATTTTCTGCAAAGACGCCTTCTGTTAATCCGGTCACACCCATCGCAATCATTTTATCGACACTTTCTTGTGCGAGCAGGCTGATTTGGCGATGAGCGAAACCAGCATGGGCATCCCCTTCGATTCCAAATTCCTCAATCAACACTGCACTTTCGACAGGTATCTTAACAACGCCCTTTTCGGCACTGATATTGACGGCTCTAATGATTCCCTTTTTCATTCAAGTTCCTCCAAGCGGACATCTCCGGATCTCCCACCCGTCTTGCTTACCAGACGGATATTCTGTATTATCATTCTCTTGTCTACAGCCTTGCACATATCGTAAATCGTAAGAGCTGCTGCCGAAACTGCTGTCAGCGCTTCCATTTCGATTCCCGTCTGCCCGACAGTTTTTGCGGTTGCTTTAATCAAAATACGGTCTTCAAGAATTTCAAAATCAATGTCACAGCCGGTCATAAAAATATTATGACACATCGGAATTAAGTCTGCTGTTTTCTTTGCGCCGGTAATACCACCGACCTGTGCAACAGCAAGAACATCGCCCTTTTTCATCCGACCTTCACGAACGATCTCTATCGTCTCTTGCGCCATCAGGATTTCCCCCTTGGCAACAGCAGTTCTTTGTGTTATGGCTTTATCTCCGACATCGACCATACAGGCTCTGCCGCTTTCGTTCATATGTGTGAGTTCACCCATCGTTAGCCTCCTATTTTACCCATATCTCGTTCCATAAATTCGCCTTCACATAACCTATGCGTCATCGGCTTTGCGGAAATCGCTTCTACAATCGCTGCTTGTAAAGCGCTCGAATCAGATAAGACAGGTTTCAAATCAAATTCTCGCCTGCTATGTAAGCAAGGGAGAGCCGATCCATCTGCCGTAATCCTTATGCGATTGCATTGATCACAAAAGAGATGACTCATCGGTTCAATCAATCCAACCCTTCCTTTTGCTCCCGGAATACGATAATATTTGGCCGGAGCAGAAGGATCATCACTTTTTTCAGAGACAAGTTCGGGACAGCATTTCAAGACTTCCAAGCCGGAAATATATTTACCAAGAGCAAATTCCTGTTGCCCCTCAAAGGGCATCAATTCAATAAAACGTACATCAATCGGACGATCCATGGTCATCATGACAAAATCTCTAATTTCATTCTCGTTAAATCCCTTAATCAAAACCGTATTTAACTTGACCTGATCAAAACCAAGATCAAGTGCCGTTTCAAGCCCCATAAACACCTGTCCGAGTACTCCGCCTCTCGTAATTTCACGATATTTTTCAGAATCAAGGGTATCCATGCTGATATTAATCCTTCGAATGCCGGTTTCTTTGAGCCTTTGAGCATACAAAGGGAGCAATATTCCATTTGTTGTAAGAGAAAAATCCTTGAGCCCCGGCAGTCGGCCAATTTGTTCGGTAAGATCTAAAAGCCCTTTTCTGACCAAGGGTTCCCCACCCGTAAGACGAATCTTATCAATCCCCAGTTCAATCAAAACTTTTGCAATCGAAACAAATTCTTCAACGCGGAGAATCTCTCCGCATTCTTTTTTTGTAACACCTTCTTCAGGCATACAATACTTGCAACGAAGATTGCAGCGATCCGTGATAGAAATTCGTGCATAATGGATTTTTCTTCCGTGGTTATCAATCATGTCGTTGCACACTCACTGGCCTTTCCTGTCAAGATTTCAAGACCGTGTTCAAGCGGCTCGATTAAATATTCTAAGGATTCCTTAACGGCTTTTGGGCTTCCCGGGAGATTCACGATTAAACTTTTTCCTCTGATTCCCGAAGTTCCGCGCGAAAGCATCGCTTTTTTTGTAATCGACAAACTGAAGTAGCGAATCGCTTCCGATATTCCGGGAGTCTCTTTTTCAATGACTGCTTTTGTTGCTTCCGGTGTTACGTCTCTTGTTGAAAAACCGGTTCCGCCTGTTGTTATAATCAAATCAGCCTTCAGCTCATCTGCTATCATTTTCATTTCTTTTTCAAGCATATCTTGCTCATCAGGTACGATAACATATTTTATGATTTCATACCCCGACGTTTCGAGCAGATCCATGATGACCTGTCCACTTTTATCCTCTCGGGCTCCGGCATAGCCTTTATCGCTTGACGTGATGACGCCGGCAGTCCATTTTTTCGTGTTCATTTCCAATCCTCTTAACTAATAATCGCGTGAATCAATCTTTCTTTTTCTGGTTTTCTTTGTTCAATAGTAAAAGCCGCAATCGCTTCTTCAGCTGCTTTCTTAATTTTCTCCGGATCGTTTCCGAATACCGTCGCGAGCAAAGATCCTTTTTCTACGACATCTCCAAGCTTTTTGGCAAGCAGGATTCCGGCAGAAAGATCGACCATATCTTCTTTTTTTTCTCTTCCGGCACCCGTATGTTGCGAAGCGACACCAATTCGTCTTGCTTCGATTTTGCTGATATACCCGCTTGTTTGTGCGAAAAGCTCTAAATGATTTTTTGCTTGAGGAAACACACTATAATCGTCAATCACTTTAACATCTCCGCCTTGGCCTTCGATGAAAAGTCTGAGTTTTTCGAGCGCACTGCCATCAGCAAGTGCCTTTTCTGCCATCTCTTTTCCCTCTTCGGGACAGGTGGCTTTTTCCCCGGCATAAATCATATATCCCGCAAGGACAAGCGACAGTTCCGTAATATCCTCGGGGCCTTTTCCTTTTAAGGTTTCGATTGCTTCAATCACTTCGAGGCTATTCCCCACTGCAAATCCAAGTGGCTGACTCATGTCAGTAATCAGAGCAATCGTTTTTTTACCGTCTGCCTTGCCAATATCGACCATCATTTGCGCTAGGATGGCAGCATCTTTTTCCTCTTCCATAAATGCGCCGCTTCCGCATTTTACATCAAGAACGATGGCATCACTTCCCGAAGCAAGTTTTTTACTCATAATACTCGATGTAATCAAACTAATATTGTCTACGGTTCCTGTGACATCGCGAAGAGCATAAATCTTCTTATCAGCAGCGGCGATATGCGCGGTCTGTCCAATCACCGCAAGGCCGTTTTGATTGACGAGAGCAAGGAAATCTTCCTCTGCCAGCGCGGTCTGAAATCCCGGAATCGATTCCATCTTATCCACAGTACCGCCGGTAAATCCAAGGCCTCTTCCCGACATTTTCGCGATAGGAACACCACAAGCGGCAGCAATCGGACCGACAATCAAGGTCGTCTTGTCACCAACACCGCCGGTGCTGTGCTTATCTACTTTAATTCCCTTAATTTTTGACAAATCAACGACATCACCGGAATGGCGCATCGCATCCGTCAGCAAAAAGGTTTCTTCCTTATTTAATTTTTGAAAAAATATCGCCATTAAGAGTGCAGATGCCTGATAATCCGGTATCTCCCCTTTTGTGTATCCATTTACGAAAAAATCGATCTCTTGTTTTGAGAGAATACTTCCCTCGCGTTTTTTTAAAATGATTTCAATCATATTCATAACCGCATACCTCTTTCTGTAGCAGCGAGATATTTCATTTTATTCTTCGGGAACCGCCGCGCTGAGTTCACGATACCAGCTTTTTCCGAGTTTTGGCGGCTCAACCTGCAAATAGTCTGCAATTGTTGCTGCAATATCAGAAAAGCTTTCGCCGGTTCCGAGGTTCAATCCCGGCTTGATTAGTTTTCCGTAAAAAATCGTAGGGATATATTCTCTGGTGTGATCCCAACCGCTGTGTCCGGGATCATTCCCGTGATCAGCACACAAAATCATCAGATCTTCTTTTTTCATCGAAAGGATCAAATCCGGCAGTCTTTCATCAAATTCTTCAAGACATTTCCCGTAGCCTAAAGGATCTCTGCGATGGCCGTATTGCGAATCAAAATCAACAAGATTTGTAAAGATCAGACCACCAAAATCTTGTTTTGCCGCCTCTACCGTCTTTGTAATCCCGTCCTGATTATTATCAGTGTGAACAGAAACATCAACGCCCTGCCCATTGAAAATATCGCCGATTTTGCCAATGGCATATACTTTTTGTCCGATATCGTGGATATGGTCAAGAACGGTTCTTCCGCTCGGAGAAACAGCGTAATCTTTGCGGTCGCTGGTTCTTGTATAAACACCGTCTTTTTCGGTGAAGGGTCTCGCAATTACTCGTCCGACTTGAAGATCTCCGGTAAGCATTTCTCTTGCTATTTCGCAGATTTCGTACAGTCTTTCGAGAGGTATCACATCCGTGTTGGCCGCGACCTGAAAGACACTGTCCGCAGAAGTGTAGATAATCGGTTTCCCTGTTTCTTTATGCTTCGGCCCCAAGGCTTTCAGAATTTCGGTGCCGGAGGCCGGGTAATTTCCAAGAGTTTCTGTTCCAATTGCTTCTTCGAATGCCTTCATGAAGCCATCCGGAAAACGTTCGAAGGTTTTGAAGGGGGTCTCTGTATAAAGCCCTGCAATCTCCCAATGTCCCGTGATTGTGTCTTTCCCTTTTGAGGCTTCCGCAAGCCTAATAAATGACGCGGTCGGTGCGGTCATCCGCTGTATTCCCGAAATACCGTCAATACAGCCAAATCCCATGCGTCTGAGATGCGGTACTTTTAGATTTGGGTTTGCTTTTATGATACTTCCAAGTGTGTTGGTTCCTTCGTCCCCATATGCCGCCGCATCGGGTAACGCGCCAATTCCTAAGCTGTCTAAAACGATCAAAATGACTCTTCTCATCCTTTCAGTCCTCTCACTTTCTTAGATTTTTATCAATTCCCTTCTTTTCTTTCCCGTCTTAAAAACTGTTTACTATTCAGGTCATCTTGTGAGTAGCAGCGGACAGCAACTGATATAGTCGCAGGCTGTCAATCGATATTCTACTCCGTTTCGTTTCCCCTCTAACCCCCGTAAGTAAGGATCCGTCCCGTGAAGATGACCGTAGACCACTAATTTTGTTCCGAATTCTTCAAACAATGCCGTAAATCCGGAATCTTCCATCGCATCATTTGCCGGCGGATAATGAATCATGCCAATCAAATGCGTTTCTCCTGCATTTTTTGCTGCAGCAAGAGAGGTTCTAAGTCTTCCAAGCTCTCGCTCATAAATCTTTTTATCATGCTCGGTGAAGTCGGAATCCCCCGGACAAATCCAGCCTCTGGTTCCGCAGATGGCGTAGTCGCCGGCTTTATAATAGGTATTTTGTAAAAAATACATACTTTCGTCGATGGCATTTAGTTTTGAAACCGATGCCCACCAAAGGTCGTGATTGCCTTTGAT
>JAQUUY010000052.1 GCA_028693645.1 Eubacteriales bacterium
CTGTCTTATGACGGTTCGCGGAATTCTAAAGAAAAACCTGACTCTTTTCGCAGAGAAAGGTCTGATTCAAACCGAAAATGAAACGATTACCATCGACTATATCATAAGCAGTGTTGCGGGCTTCGCGAAAATGGGCGCTGTAGAATGCAACAAAATAAGCAGGAATGAAAAGTTAATCACCCTGCATAAAAAAAACATCTTGGAGTTATTGCGCTTCGAAAATTAGTTTACTTCTTTCTTTGTTACATGATCTGCATGAGGAGTTTAACAAAACCGATTCCTAATTTGATTCCGTAAAAAATAATAACGATTCCACAAACAATGTTGATAATTCGGAGAACTTTGTCTGTTATTTTTGCGCTGAAAAAAGATATGATTGTCGAGATTCCTAAAAACCAGACGCACGATGCGCAGATAACCCCAATAATAAAGCCTGCCGACTGATCCTCGGGTATGGTCGCTTTGAAGGCTCCAAGCATCATGCTGCCGTCAATTAAGGCCTGCGGATTGAACCAGGTAACGACGCACGCCGTCGTAATCACTTTTGCGATGGGTACATTGACCTCAGCACTCGTATCCAAAGTGTTCTTGGCTTTCAAAAGAGAAATCCCAATCCAAATAACAATAAGGCTTCCGACAAAAAGCACGCCCAGCTCAAGCCATTTTGAGGCTTCCATAACCGCCCCGATTCCGAAAAAACACGCCAAGGCAAGAGTCGCATCAAAAAAAATCACAATAAGCGCTGTCAGATACGCTCTTTTTCGCGGCTGAGTCAGCGCTGTATTGATCACAAAAAGATTTTGTAAGCCGATGGGGGCGACATAAGCCAGCCCCATCGTCAAACCTTGAATGAAATAAATCAATTTTTATCTCCCGTGCGAGACCATCTATTTTTTTCTCGTATTTCTAAAGAATACTCCCACAAACATGATGATCGCAAAAATGATTAGATAATATACAACTGCCATACCATGAGCGAAGCAAGCTGCAATTACCATGAACACACAACCAACAATGGAGAGGCCCGGCATAATGAAACGCTTAAATCCATTTAATTCTTTTTCCTTTACAATCAGCATCAGGAAAATCGGAATATAAGCGGCATAAAGTGTTATAATCGGCAACTCCGAGGTGTCAAAACAAAACGGTCCAAACCAGGGAGCCGTCAGATTTGCGCCATAGAAGTAAAGGAGCCAGAATCCGCAGAGAAACAAACCAAACACCGAAGAGTTGGTTGGCATGTTAGTCACCTTGTCGACTTGATTAAATAAAAGTGGTTTGGGGCCTCTATCTCTGACGGCCAAAGCATACATTCCACGCGTGCAACCTATCATCAACCCGTTAAGGGTTCCCAAGCAAGAAATGATGATGAAAACAAAAATCAAGGATCCTGCAAGCTCTCCAAAAATGTTTTGGAAGGCTAATTTTGCACCCGCCTGACCGCTTTCCATCAAAACCTCGGTATCAACGGCACCGGCCAGTCCGATATAGTAGGTGATGTATACAGCGACTACTATAAACGAACCCAAAATCAACGCTTTCGGGAGGTTTTTTTTCGAATCTTTGAGTTCTGAATTGATCGATGTAGCAATGATCCAACCTTCATAAGCAAAAGCAACGGCAACAACCGAAGCAAAAAGCCCGCCGCCGGCACTTACCGTCGGATCAATCACTGTCGAAAAATTGCTCACAGTCATGCCGTTTGAAAGACCAATGACTGTTCCCGCAATCGCCATCAATGCAAGCGGAATCAGTTTGATTACCGTTGTCATGACTTGGAATTTTCCGGCAATAACCGGTGAAATTGCGTTGATCGCATAACTGCTGACAAGATAGAAGCAAGCAATCGTCATGCAGGAGCCTCCCGTGATATCCCAGTTAAGCAAAACACAGGTGAATCGAGCGGAAACCCAAGCCAATACAGAGGTCAGTGTCGGATTATAGATTGTAGCCATAAACCAACCGACATAGTATCCGTACTTAGGCCCAAGCGCTACTTCCGCATAGTCAACAACGCCGTTTACTTTTTCATACTTTGTTGCCATTGTGGCAAAAGAATAGGAACAGATAATCATAATGAGTCCGACGATAGCCCAGGCGGCGATGCCAAGCGGCATATTTCCACCCGTCGCTTTGAGTACCGCTTCGGCTTTAAAAAAGACTCCGCTGCCGATAACGATGCCTACGACCATCGCAATTGCGGTAAATAAACCGTACTTTTTTTTCAATTCATTTCCCATAGTATACTATCCTTTTCTAATAATAATATGATTGCTGAAAAACAGATTTCGCTTGAAGGAAGTGTTCAAAAAAATAATATAAAAAGGCTCCCATCAAACAATCTAAATATAGCACAATGCCCTGCGATTGTCAGTAAAGATTTAAGATATGTTTGTGATTCCGACACTTTTTATTCATTCATGAATATGTAGGACATAAAAAAGAGGCTGCCTCAAACAAATGCTTGAGACAGCCCTTGGGAACTATTTTTTTACTCTGCAATTTTTGATGTTGTCACTTGAATGGTCGGTCCGGTTTTGCTCCAGTTTCCGGCAGCATCTCTTGCTTCAACGGTAAAAGTGTATTCTTTTTCAGCCGTTAAGCCTTTGATGGTTGCTGTGCGGTTGCTATAAGCAAACTTTTCTTTGTCGACACCTTCCAAGGTGTAACTAATCTTGTAAACAGCTACGGCGGTGTCATCTGCTGCTGCCGTCCATTTTAAGATTAGGCTCTCCGGTGTGATAGCAGATGCCGTGATGGCACTGCCAGTCGGCCAAGTCGGAGCTGTTGTGTCTTTGGATGTTTCATCTTCTTCATCGAAAATTTTGTCAATGATTGATGCCATCTGCGCTCTGTTGATTAAAGCATTCGGATTGAAATTTCCATCAGGATAGCCCTTGATGATTCCTGCTTCATATAAAGCAAGTACATATCCGAAATCTTCATCGCTCATCAAATTACTGTCCTTGAACGGATTGTCCGTCACATCGGTGACAGGCTCAAGTCCAAGTGCTTTTGCGAGTTGAACGACTGCGCTCAGGCGATCACATTGTGTCGCAGAATGGAATCGTTCCATATTGAGGTATTGATTTTTGACGCCTTTGCGGACAGCTTTTTTTGCCCAAGCCGGAACGTCAGCAAGTTCTTCTTCCTCTGCTTCTGTAAGAGTTACATCTTCATCTTCCAAAGCAAGTCTTTTTTCAAGCAATGCATCAAGCATAACTGCAAGTTGCTCAGGAGTCAGTGTTTCATCCGGTCTGAACGTGCCATCCTCATATCCCTCAAGAATTCCCAAATCTTGAAGTTGTTCGATTGCGGCACTCCCCCAGTGGCCATTCGTGTCTTTAAATTCCTTTTTCAGTTGTCCGTTGCCTTTGCCATTTCCCGGGTCTGCGAAAGCGCTGACCGTCATCGTCGAAAGAACAAGTGCTAAAGCCAGTGTGATTGTTAAAATCCTTTTCATACTATTACCTCCCTTTTGAACCATTGTCGAAACAGTACGACACTAAGTATATTCCCTAAACGAACTAATTTTTTCGGGGTTTTGCAGGAGATAGTGTATTTTTTTCTACTTAGGGTGTCGATGCGTTCCGTCGCAAAAGGGCGGATTCTTTGAACGTCCACAAGAGCAAAGCGCCATTTTACAATCTTCTTTGATGATTTCCCCGGCGCTGTCAATTAATATTACATTCCCATCGATTAATAATGGGCCATTTTTTATGACCTTGATTTTAACGGGTTCTTCACTTGGCTTTTTGAAGGCCAGATTACCTACTCCGCAGGCTTCATTCGGGTCGACACTTGACCCCTCCGGCAACGAATATCGAAGCGCACCCGAAGGGCATTCATCGATTGCTCTCATAATCTTTTCCGGCGTGCTTCCATCTACATTAATCCAAGGGCGGCTACCCAAAGAAAACACTTCCGGCAAAAGCCTGAGACAAGTCCCCGGATGAGTGCATAATTCAGGCAACCAATGGACCGTGATGTCTTTGTTCTTATAATCTTTCATCGCAATTCACCTTTTTATTCCAACTTTGAATACTTTAGAAAGCCATCTTCGACATTTCGTTTTATCAGTCTTGCTTCATGCAGATATTCTACATTCGACTTTAACATTCTTTCAATGACTGCATATCTGTTGCTACTGTTAATTGATATATGAAAGTGATGAATTACCGCTTTCATAATTTCTTCCATGGTCATCGTTCCTTCAATTACTGCAAGCACGCGCTCCGCTCTTCCTTTATAAAAATTGATATTATCGGTAATGAGTTGCGTAATATTATCATAGATTCCTTTGTGCGCGACAACATATTTTGCGCAACGAATACCGTAAAGTGTAGCTTTGCTTTTCAGGTCCTCGCGCAGAATATAGGCATAGGGCATTTTTGCGCTTTGCATGACTTCATCACTGATTAAACAATCTCCCAAATAGGCGACGTCATCAGGAGTTATGATGCAAAGATGTGCAGGGCTATGCCCCGGCGTATGCAAGATTCTAAATTTGACGCCGCAAATCAAAATGCGATCCTGATGATCCGCAATCATGATATCGGTCTCGCAAACCATGTGATCATTATGTTGTTCCACATCAGAAAGTGTTTGGTTTCCGAAATAGACTTTGAGATTCACCGCAGAACTGCAAATCAGCGCTTCAAATTCAGCCATCGCAATGACGCAGTTGTATTTGTTTTTTAAATAGGAGTTGTTTCCGATGTGGTCGATATGGGCATGGCTACAAATCAAGCCCGAAACGCTGTAGTCGTTTTCGTCAAGAAGCTTCTGGATTCCCTCGCGTTCTCCCTCTGCCCATCCGGTATCGAGCATAACAATTTCTTTTTCATTGATTTTATAAAACGGGATATAAGTCATCCCCGTATCGATGCAAAAGGTGTTTCCCTTTATCTGTATTATCTCCATGTGCTTTCCTCCGTTTGTCTTGGGTCTAAAAATAGTTCTTCCTTTTATGTTACCATTAAGTTCGGACTTTTGCACATCTTTTCAGATTTTGTCCCCTTTGGCTTTGTATAAAAAAAGACCGGGCGCTTCCTCCCGGCCAATTTCTCCTATTGGTATTTTTCTTATTTTATTGCTTTGTCTAATACATATCCATAGGACTTTGTAACGCCATTTTCTTTTTCAAGATACAGGCCTTGAATTTCGGGTGCAAAGCCCGGGAACTTGTTGATTCCGTCCTCTAATATTTTAAAATACTTTTGCGCGGTCTCGTTCCACTTTTCTCCCGGAACGACACAGTAAATGCCCGGCGGGTACGGCAAGGCGCCTTCCAGCGCAATTTCGCCTGCGATATCGTCAAGGCAGACAAGTTTCGCATTGTTCCGAACCAATTCCCAGTGTGCCTGGTAGGGCGCGAGCACGGCCTCAGGGAAACATTCTTGGCGGAAGAGTTCCTTTTGATATTTTTTCGCATCGGAATTCTTGTAAAAATCATGCATTTCTTGGCAAAGTTGCTTGATTGTATATCCTTCATAGCGATCTTTGTTGTTCTTGTAAAGGGAGGGAAGGACTTCTGAGAGAAGAGCATCTTTTTTTATCTCTGTCTCGAAATTCTCCATTTTGCGAACAAGATCTCTCATTTTGAATTTTGTCTCAGCCGGAGTCATTAGGAACAAAATCGAATTAAAGTCACACTTTTCGGGGATAAAGCGATTTTCGCGCAAATAGTTCGCAAGAATCGTTGCCGGTATGCCAAAGTCTTCGTATTCTCCGGTCTCGGCACAGATGCCGGGGGTCGTGAGCATGAATTTGTTCGGATCAACAAAATACTGATTTTCGCCGTAGCCTTCAAAGGAATGCCATTTCTCCCCGGGGATAAAGCGGAAAAATTCAATGTTTTCTGCGATCACATCGGTGTCATAATCTTGCCATTTTTTCCCGTTCACCGAAGGCGGAATAAAGGGTTTAAGCATCGTGCACTTTTGAAGCACGGCTTTTCTTGCTTCGATTCCAAGCTTCACACAGTCCGCCCAGAGCCGTTTTCCCGCTTCCCCATCCTGCATTCTCGCATTCACGTCAAGCGAAGCAAAGATTGGATAGAAGGGGCTCGTACAAGAATGCATCCGGAAGGCGTTATTGAAGCGTTTATGGTCGACATAGCGCTTCTGGCCTCTAATGTGTTTGTCTTTTTTATGAATCTGCGAAGACTGAGAAAATCCGGCCTGCTGCTTATGGACAGACTGGGTGACGAGAATTCCGGGGTCATCCTTTGTCAAGTCGAGAAGAAGCGGAGAACAGTCCTTCATCATCGGAATAAACTGTTCGTATCCAACCCACGCAGAGTCAAATAGGATATAATCGCAAAGATGACCAATTCGGTCAACGACCTGTCTTGCGTTATATATTGTACCATCATACGTTCCAAGTTGAATGACAGCAAGACGGAACGGTCTTTTTGCCTTGGCTTTGATTGGATCTGCTTTTGCCGCAAGCGCGCGGATGTATTCCTCTTCAAAACAATGATTGTCGATTCCTCCAATGAATCCAAAGGGATTCCTTGCCGTCTCAAGGTAAACAGGCACGCCTTGGGATTGAATTAATCCCGCATTGTAGACCGATTTGTGATTGTTGCGGTCAAATAGAATCAGTTCACCCGGAGCGACAACGGCGTTAATCGCAATCGCATTTGATGTGCTGGTGCCATTCATGACAAAATAGGTTTTGTCCGCATTATAAACTCTTGCCGCATATTTTTGTGCATCCTCGGGCGGGCCTTCATGAATCAAAAGATCGCCTAATGCCACATCGGCATTGCAGATGTCTGCACGAAAAATGTTTTCGCCGAAAAAATCTGCCAAGGCTCTGCCCGCGGGGTGTTTCCGATAATACTGTCCACCCTGATGTCCGGGGCAATCAAACTGGGCATTGTTCATGTCCACATAACTGCTAAGTGTCTTGAAAAAATGAGGAAGAATTCTGTCTTCGTAGTTCCTCGCTGCGGTTTCAATCTCGCGGCTAAAGCTCTTGTCGATTTCTGTGACCGCCATGACATGATATGCTTTTTCTGCGATTTCATCGTCAAGATCATTCACATCTTTAGGCACAATAAACAAAGGTATCCCAAATTTATTTTCGGACACCTTTTTGATCAAATCTATATCCTTTTCTGTCACCACGACAGCCGCAACATCCGTAAAGTCAGTTTCCTCAGCATTAATGAGACTTCTGGTTGTTGTAAAATAGTCTTTTGTTTCTTTTGTACAAACGATTTTTAGTGCATCCATATTCCAATTCCTCCACTCCCGAGAACTTGTTACCATGCTATATATACCATTCCATTTTCAATGAATCAACATGAATCTTTATACACATTGATTGACAGCTTTTGTCAGTTGTAAACATTGATTTTGCAATAAATATGCACGGCCTCTGCTTTCTCGTTTTACCTTGTGGATTTGGAGGCTCTGCAATGGTCATATCCATTTACAATGACTTCTAATGCACCGGTCTCAGGGTCGGCAATCAGCCCATGTACCGTAATATCTTTTGTGATCAGGGGGTGATTACGAATCTTATCAACACTCTCTTTCACGGAATCAAAAACGCAGTCAAAGCCACGCAGCCAATCATTCAAATCAATTCCCGAATATCTTAATGTGTACAAGGTTTCATCCGATATCCCTTTTTGCTTCATCGCTTCAATGATTCGCTTAGGCTCTACGTTATTCATCCCGCAACCGTGATGACTGATCACAAGAACTTCCTCCACCTCTAATTCATAAATTGCGACAATGATGCTGCGCATAATACTTCCAAACGGATGGGACAAGACTGCGCCGGCGTTACTGATAAATTTTGCATCACCGTTTTGTAGGTTGAGCGCCTTTGGTAGCAACTGTGTCAGCCTCGTGTCCATGCAAGATAATACTATGATTTTTTTGTCTGGATATTTGGTTGTTATGAAGTCTTGATACAAGCCTTTATCGACAAAGGCTTTATTGTATTCCAAAATTTCATCTAATCTGTTCATGCGTTCTTTTCTCTCTTTCACATGGCAATTTCTTATATTAAAACCAAAGGAACCAGTTTATTGTGCCTTCGCGACTTATGTTAAGGGTAAGTTGTATACTTGAACGGTTTGGGTCGGGAATGCGAATTTAATGCCTTCTTGATCAAAGGTTTTTTTAATCAAAAGGTTTATTTCCTGATTGATATCCATATATTTATCATAATCACTGCTCAATACGTAATAGGCAATTTCAAAATCCAAGCTGGATGGCCCATAGGTGCAAAAGTGTACGCGCCCAAATCTCGTCTCCGGGACTCCCTCAATAATCGTTTTAATGATCTCTGGGATTTCTTTGAGTCGTTCGACATTTGTATCATAGGTCACCCCTATTCTAAACAAGACTCTTCGTTCTTCCATTGTTTTATAATTACTGATTCGTGAATTGACAAGATCCGAATTGGAGAGAATTAATTGTTCGCCGTTCAGTGCTCGGATACGCGTATTCTTCATGCCGATGTGTTCAACGGTTCCCATCTGCTCTCCGGAAACAATAAAATCGCCTATCTCAAACGGCTTGTCGAAGAAGATGGTGAAACAACAAAATAAATCTACCAAAATCGACTGTGCCGCAAAAGCAAGTGCAATACCCCCAATGCCGAGGCCGGTTACCAAAGAGCTTATTTTGATTCCAATATTATCAAGAAACAAAATCAGCGCAATGCTCCAAATCAAGGCTTTCATTAAACCATTTGTCCAGCGGATGGCAATTTTACTGTTTGCACCACTTATGCGATGTTCCATATATTTATCGACAAAAAACGTTGCAATCGCAGAAACAAAAAGCGCCGCAATGACCATAGTGAATCCAAAAATCATAATGTCGATTACTTTTGTCAGCGTAGGATGCAGCGTCAATGTTTTTGTGCTGAAGTAGAATGCTCCAAAATATAATACAGGAAGCAGGTTATTACGAACCAGCAGAATCAGCTTGTCATCATTTATTGTCTTTGTTTTTTCCGCCATACGCGTAAAATGTTTTACTGCAAAATGATCTGTCACTTTTATTGCAGCCAAAAGGATTACGAGTAGTATAAAAAACAAGAAATAATCGGAAAGTGTATTGTTAAAATAGCTGTCATTTAAAATTTTCCGCAAAATAAAGGCCTCCTCTTTTTTTGTTTA
>JAQUUY010000053.1 GCA_028693645.1 Eubacteriales bacterium
AGCAGGAATTCATAGACTTCTTCGTCTTCCATATGGACAAGAACATCTTTGCTGATATCGTTGAGCTTGTCGAGATCGAAGAGCGTCCCGGAGTTACTCATTTTTTCGACGGTAAATGCGAAATCTTCGATTGGAGAGTCGGGGTTAGCCATTCTCCATTCCTCGTAGTTTGAATTTAGAATCGTCATTAAATATTCGCGTACGGCGGCGGGGTGATAGCCTTCGCTGCGATAATAATTTAAAGAAAGCTCGGGATCTTTTCTCTTTGAAAGCTTTCGCTTTGTTTCCCCGTCCATTTTCATCAAGACGGTTGTGTGACAGTAGGTGGGAAGTGCAAACCCCAGTGCTGAAAAGAGCGCTACATGAATCGGCAAAGAAGAAAGCCATTCTTCTCCACGAACAACATGTGTCGTCCGCATCAGGTGATCATCGACAACATGTGCAAAATGATAGGTCGGAATGCCGTTTTGCTTTAGGATTACGACATCTTGTTCGTTTTCGGGCATGGACAAAGGCCCGCGAATGCCATCAACAATCTCAAAGTTTTTGCCTGTGCTTTCAGCAGCGCGAAAACGGATGACGTAAGGTGTTCCTGATTCAATCAAAGAGCAAATCTCTTCGAATGAAAGATTCCTGCATTTCGCAAAGGAACCATAGTAGCCGGGGTTTTGCTTCGTCGCTTCTTGTTTGTCACGAATGAGTTGAATCTCATCTTCGGTGCAGAAGCAGGGGTAGGCAAGGCCTTGACTGATGAGTTCCTTTACAAAGCACTGGTAAATCTCGGCACGTTTGCTTTGAAAATAAGGCCCATAAGCACCAATCTCCTCTTCAATCCCTGCGCCTTCATCAAAGCGGACTCCAAAATGTTCGAGTGAAGAAATGACTGCTTCAACAGCGCCTTCGACTTCACGTTTATCATCTGTGTCTTCAATCCTAAGATAGAACAGCCCTCCGCTCTGGTGAGCCAAACGCTCATTTACAAAGGCAACATAAAGATTCCCAAGGTGAATAAAACCGGTTGGGCTTGGGCCAAGACGTGTGACTTTCGCATTTTGCGGAAGATCCCGCGGTGGATATAATGCTTCGTAATCTGCCCGTGTTTTTTTTAGGTCAGGGAACAATCGTTCCGCCAATTCCATATGATTCATATTTAAAAGTTCTCCTTACTGCGTAATCGTTAAAATGTTGTATGGCGCGTATATTATACACGGAAATGCTGTATCAGACAAGGAAACATGATATAATGAAAAAATGTTAGAAAAAACAGTTTTGGAAACAATCGAAAAGCGAGCATTGCTTGAAAAAGGCGCGCACGTCGTTTTAGGGGTCTCGGGAGGCCCGGACTCTGTGTGCCTTCTTTCTGTTCTCTCAGAACTCTCAAATTCTTGGAATCTCAAACTTCATGCAGTTCATATCCATCATGGTCTGCGAGGAGAAGAAGCCGACGCAGATCAGCGTTATACCCAAGATCTATGTCGCCGTTTTTCTGTTCCTTGTCGTGTGTTTTCTTACGACGTAAAGAAACTTGCAAAAGAACAAGGACTGACGACCGAGGAAATGGGTAGATTGCTCCGCTACGAAGCGTTTGAGACCGTTAGGCAAGAGCTGCTTTCAGAATTTGGCCCAATTTGCAGCAGGATTGCTGTCGCTCAAAACCAAAACGACCAGGCCGAAACAATACTCATGCGTATCCTTCGTGGAACGGGAGTCGACGGATTGGCCGGAATCGAATACATCAGAGAAGGAACCATTATTAGACCATTACTTGATGTAAGCAGAAAAAAAATCGAAGAATATTGCGTGAGAAAAGAACTATTCCCGAGGACGGATTCGACGAACCTTGCTCCCGATTATACCAGAAACAAGATCAGATTGGATTTGATTCCCTACTTGCAGCGTGAATACAATGAAAATATCATTGAAGGATTGTGTCGTCTTGCAAAAAGTGCCGCAGAGGACAAAGCTTTTATCTACGAAGCAGTTGATGGGGTCGCGAAAAGCATTCTCAGCCAAGAAGTGGAAACTGCGATAATCGAAAGGACGCCATATTGTGAATTGTCGGTTGCTGTGGGAAAACGACTTTTGTTAAAAACCCTGAAAGGCTTAGGTTTACAACAGGATGTGATAGCCTTGCAGCTGGAACGCGCAGATCTCATGATACGAAAAGGTGCAACCGGTGACCGTATGGATTTCCCGCACGGCTTTGAACTTTTGATTTCCTATGATTCCGCTCGCTTAGGCACTAAGAAAGAGCATTTAAAGGAGCTTCAAGGCGAGAACGAAAGGGAAGAATTTTGCTATCTGCTTAACCCCGCCGGAATTACGGATATCCCTGAGCTGAATGCTCGTTTGGCTCTGAAAATCGTTTCGCTCGCTGACTTGGAAAATTTTTCGCCTGACGACCCTTATCGCATTACTCTCAGCGCAAGCGCAGAGCTTTGGCAAACCCCCATTTACCTTCGCTCAAGGCAGCCCGGAGACTACATGAAGCCATTGGGAATGCAAGGAACGAAAAAAATTCAAGATCTCTTTGTTGATGAAAAAATCCCGGCTGAAAAAAGAGCGCAAATTCCCTTGCTTTGCACCGGACAAGAAGTAATTTGGATTGTTGGGAGAAAAATCAGCGAAAATTACAAAGTGAAAAAAGATACAGAAAAGGTGGTAATCCTTGAATTTATACTACCGGCATGATAAAATATCAAAATATCGTCAAGTTTGGCCATTGAAAAGGAGGGACTTTATCATTGAATAGAGTCGTCAAGAATCTCGGCATTTATGCCGTAATCATTGTGATAGCCTTAGGGATTGCATGGTATGCCCAAGGGGAACAACAACAAAAAATCACAGAAGTTGATTATTCAAAGTTTGTCTCTGAACTTCAGGATAAGCAGATTAAAAAACTTACCATAATTGATACGCATCTTACCGGCACGTTAAAAAACGGTGATATGATTACTGCGTATGCGCCGGACAGCATCCAATTGATGCTGCTCAGTGAAAAGTATATCCTTCCGCAGATGGAAGAAAAGATTCTATCTGTGCCGAGCAAAAAACCATCCAGTTCGTCATGGATTTTATCCTTGCTCCCGACAATCGTGATGATCCTTATTTTTGTGCTGTTTTGGTTCTTGTTTATGCAACAGGGGCAGGGCGGCGGAAAAGGTGTGATGTCTTTTGGCAAAAGTCGCGCAAGGCTTCATAAAGAAGATGAACTGAGAAAAGTAACCTTTGACGATGTCGCAGGACTCGACGAAGAAAAGGAAGAACTTGTTGAGGTAGTCGATTTCCTCAAAAATCCAAAAAAATACAATAATCTCGGAGCAAGAATTCCCAAAGGAATCTTACTTATCGGTCCTCCGGGAACAGGAAAGACTTATTTGTCGAGAGCGGCCGCAGGAGAAGCGGGTGTACCTTTCTTCTCCATCAGTGGTTCCGATTTTGTGGAAATGTTTGTCGGAGTCGGCGCATCCAGAGTTCGAGATCTTTTTGAGCAGGCGAAAAAGAACTCCCCCTGTATCATCTTTATTGATGAAATAGATGCCGTCGGAAGAAAAAGAGGCGCAGGACTTGGTGGCGGTCATGACGAAAGAGAACAGACGCTGAACCAATTACTTGTAGAAATGGATGGATTCGGCGACAACAGTGGCATTATTATCCTTGCAGCCACGAATAGACCCGACATTTTAGACCCCGCGCTTTTGAGACCCGGAAGGTTTGATCGCCAGGTAGTAATTGGTATTCCGGATATCCGAGGCAGAGAAGCGATTTTCCGCGTACACTCAAAGAATAAACCTCTTGATGTCGGTGTAGAACCAAAGGTGCTTGCCAGACGGACACCGGGATTTACTCCTGCGGATATTGAAAATATGCTGAATGAAGCGGCGCTTCTCACCGCCAGAAGAAGTGGAAAATTCATTCGTATGGATGAGATTGAGGAAGCGATAACAAAGGTTATTGCAGGACCCGAAAAGAAAAGCAGGCTGATTAGCCCTGCAGAAAAGAAATTGACGGCCTTCCATGAAGCAGGACATGCGCTCGTTGCACGCCTCCTGCCCAATACCGACCCCGTTCACCAAATTACAATCATCCCACGCGGTCTTGCCGGAGGCTTTACGATGATCCTTCCTAAAGAGGACAAGTATTTCCAAACCAAGACGGACATGGAAGAAAAAATAATACATCTTCTCGGCGGCAGGGTAGCTGAGAAATTGACTTTGAACGATATCAGTACCGGCGCGAGCAATGATATTGAACGTGCGACGGAGATCGCAAAGGCAATGGTCACAAAATACGGCATGAGTGAACGACTTGGACCGGTGAATTACTCCTCTTCGGATGAAGTGTTCTTAGGCAAGGATTTTTCGACAAGGAAGAACTATTCTGAGGAAATGGCAAAGGAAATCGATGAAGAAATACGTACAATCATCGAGACGGCCTTTGACCGTGCAGAAAAGCTCCTGACAGATAACCTTGATAAGCTCCACGTTCTCGCAGATGTTTTACTTGAGTTGGAAACTCTTGATGCGGAACAGTTTGAACAGCTTTTTGCAGGAGAGAAAACAGCGCAGCAGTTGATTGCGGACACTAGGGATCAGGAACGCACGATTGAAGAAATCAACGCCAGAGAAGCGGCAGAGCATCTTGCTGAAATCGCTGCGGCAGAAGCGGCGGAGTACCGTGACGAGCACGAAACAGACGATGACGAAGCGGATACAGATGACGAAGACGATGAAGAAAATCCTGAAGAGTATGATGACGCCGAAGGCGATGAAGAAGAACTGCTCGAAGGTACTTTTTCCGAAGATGAACAAGATCCGCCCAAAAACAATTAAACTCTGATACAAAAAAGTTAGTTCGAAAATGTAACGGTTTTCGAAGTCAAAGATCTGAGTAAAAAATGCGGGAGGGAGAAAGTCCTCTCGCATTTTCCGTATCAAGAAGTGGAGAGGACGGCGAACCCCTTGTGTATACAAGGATGTATACATTCCTAAGCCCTTGCACTCTTGAAAAAAGTAAGATATAGTATGTTTTGTAATCGGGACAAAGAAACCGGTTTCATAATATGTGGGTGTTGCAAGCAATTATTTATTTTTTTATATAGCGCATGCACAGCAAAAAAATCATGGAATCATACAGTTACAGGAGGTAATATTGCATGAATAAAATTGAAGATCTCCGAAAGAGAAAAGCAGATCTTGCTCTCGGCGGAGGCCAGAAAAAGATCGATGAGCAACATGCCAAAGGAAAATTGACGGCGAGGGAAAGAATTGCGTTGTTATTTGACGAAGGAAGCTTTGTCGAAATCGACACGTTCGTATCGCATAGATGCAATAATTTTGACATGGCAGGTGTCGAGGCTACCGGAGACGGCGTCGTCACAGGTTATGGTACCGTTGGCGGCAGACTCGTATACGCCTTTGCCCAAGACTTTACCGTGTTGGGAGGATCGCTTGGTGAGTATCACGCCGAGAAGATTGTCAAAGTACAGAATCTTGCATTAAAAATGGGAGCGCCTTTGGTTGGACTCAATGACTCGGGCGGTGCAAGAATTCAAGAAGGGGTTAATGCCCTTTCGGGTTTTGGCAAGATTTTTTACAACAACACAATCGCTTCCGGTGTCATTCCTCAGATTTCCGTAATCATGGGACCTTGTGCAGGCGGGGCTGTTTATTCTCCGGCAATCACAGACTTTGTATTTATGGTCAATAAAACAAGTCAGATGTTTATTACCGGTCCACAAGTTATCAAGACCGTGACCGGTCAGGATATCAGCGCAGAAGAACTTGGCGGAGCCATGACACACAATTCGATTAGTGGCGTTGCTCATTTTATTGGAGCGAATGACAAAGAAACCTTGGAGCAGGTCAGAGATTTACTTTCCTATCTACCTTCCAACAATATGGAGACGGCTCCAATTTATGAATCTACGGATGATCCGAATCGTATGATTCCGGAATTCAATGAGATGATACCCGAAAGCGCAAACAAAGCTTACGACATGTATGAAATCATAAAAAGACTGGCAGATAACGAAATCCTTTATGATGTCATGCCGCATTATGCAAAGAATATGATTACTTGTTTTATCCGTATGGATGGACAGACTGTTGGCGTGATTGCAAATCAACCGAGAGTTGCGGCCGGTTGTCTTGATATCAATGCTTCCGATAAAGCGGCAAGATTTATTAGAAGATGTGATGCTTTTAATATTCCCCTTCTTACAATCGTTGATGTTCCGGGATTCCTTCCGGGCACAGATCAAGAGTACGGCGGAATCATTCGCCACGGCGCAAAAATGCTCTATGCTTATTGCGAAGCGACCGTACCCAAAATCACAATGATTACAAGAAAAGCCTATGGCGGAGCTTATATCGGGATGTGCAACAAGGAACTGGGATCAGATATGGTTCTTGCTTGGCCAAGTGCACAAATCGCGGTCATGGGAGCCGAAGGCGCAGCTAATATCGTGTTTAAAAACGATATTAAGGAAGCGAATGATCCTATCGCAAAAAGAAAAGAAAAGATAGAAGAATACGAGGAGAAATTCTCCAATCCATATAGGGCAGCAGAGATGGGTTACGTTGATGACGTCATCGAACCGGCAACAGCGAGAAAACGAGTAATCAGCGCTCTTGATATGTTGAGTTCAAAGAGACAGTCACTGCCTGCTAAAAAACACGGAAATATTCCGCTATAGGAGGAGGTGCCAAAATGGATGGATTAAATTTCATGGAACGCTTTGCTGATCCGGCGCTTTTCGATACATTGACAAGAGTAGAACTACTGAAAGCAGGTCTTGTTACTACGCTAATGGGTGTCGGAACTACCTTTCTTGTGCTCTGCTTGATTTGGCTGGCGATTGCCCTGATGTCAAGAATACTGCATTTGATTGAACGCGTCAAAAATAAGGAAATGGCTTCTGTTTCAACGTTGCTACACCATGACGTTATAGGGACCTCGAGTGCGCATGCAGAAGAAATCAGTCCGGAAGTCATTGCCGTCATAACGGCAGCGATTCTTGCGGCAGAAGGAAAAACTGCTATTGATGACGGCTTGGTTATTCGAAAAATCAATCGCGTCGCCGGGACTCGACCTTCCTGGGGAAGAGCCGGTATGATTGATTGTATGGAAAGTCGAAGATTTTAGAAAAAACCAAAGACGGATCATTTCGTCTGCATATATTATTAAATAAAGGAGAATTTAAGAAATGAAAAAATATAATATCACTGTAAATGGTACGGCTTATGCCGTAGAAGTCGAAGAGCTTGGAGGAACCGTTTCCGCAAGCCCACAGCCAGCCGCCGCTCCAGTAGCAGCGGCCCCCGCGCAGGCAGCTGCTGCCGCCGCACCGGCTCCGGCTCCAGTGCATGCTGCCGCACCTGCGGCAGGAGCAACAAAAATTACTGCACCGATGCCGGGAACAATCCTAGATGTCCGTGTAAGCGCCGGCGACACTGTAAAAGCGGGTCAGATTCTTTGTATCTTGGAAGCTATGAAAATGGAAAACGAAATCTTTGCACCGGCAGCGGGAAGCATTGATACGGTTCAGGTTACAAAAGGTGCTTCCGTAAATGCTGGAGATGTATTGATTTCCATGAAATAGTATAGCAATACGGAGGAGGAAACGAAACCCCATGATAATACAAACGATATTGGACTTCATTGCTTCAATGGGTCTAACAAATATGGACTACAAAAGCGGGATCATGATATTGGTCGCGTTATTATTTCTTTACTTGGCAATTCATCGTGATTTTGAGCCTTTGCTTCTTGTTCCGATTGCCTTTGGAATGCTTCTCTCTAATCTCCCTCTTACCGGAATGTTCAACGAGGGTGGTTTATTTCGCTATTTTTATTTACTTGATGAAATCGGCATCTTGCCGCCACTCATCTTTCTTGGCATTGGCGCCATGACTGATTTTGGACCCTTAATCGCCTATCCGAAATCCTTACTGCTGGGTGCGGCCGCGCAGCTTGGTATTTTTACAAGTTTTCTCGGAGCGATTCTTTTCGCAGGCTTCAATGCGCAAGAAGCAGCTTCCATCGGCATCATTGGCGGAGCGGACGGTCCCACGGCAATCTATCTTACGACAAAACTGGCTCCGCATCTGTTGGGAGCGATTGCAGTCGCAGCCTATTCTTATATGGCCTTAGTTCCTGTTATTCAACCGCCAATCATGAAACTTTTAACAACTAAGAAGATGCGCTGCGTTGTTATGGAACAGCTTCGCCCTGTGAGTGAAAGGGAAAAGATTCTTTTTCCCATCATGGTCAGCGTTGTTGTTACTTTAATCCTTCCTGCGGCAGCACCTTTGGTAGGTATGCTGATGCTCGGTAATCTTTTGAGAGAAAGCGGTCGGACATTGAGGCTTTCCGATACTGCGGCAAATGCGATGATTAATATCGTTACAATCATGCTTGGCCTTTCGGTCGGGGCATCCGCAGTAGGACCAACTTTCCTCGTACTTGATACGATTAAAATCGTTATTCTGGGAGTCTTGGCCTTCATGGTTGGAACTGCGGGTGGCGTATTGCTGGGAGATATAATGTATCTGTATTCCGGCGGAAAAGTGAATCCCTTGATTGGCTCGGCCGGTGTTTCGGCCGTTCCGATGGCTGCGCGGGTTTCACAGAAAGTTGGAGCAGCTGAACTCCCCGGAAACTTCCTGCTGATGCATGCGATGGGACCAAACGTTGCCGGTGTCATCGGCTCTGCTGTCGCTGCCGGTGTCATGCTCTCTATGTTCGGCGGTTATTGATTTAACATTAAACAATAAGAATTAAAAAACACAAAGGGAGCTCGCTCAAAATATGAGCCGCTCCCTTTTTTGTCGTAGTGGAGCAAAAGCGTCGAGCTATAAGCGCAAACCCTTGCGAAGGAAAGGTCGATAGATTATACTCAAGGGTACAAGTAAAAACACGGAAACGACAGTTCCTATTTGCCGTAGAAACCGTCCGAGTTCGAGAATGCACCTTTGATCGCTTGACTCGCTAACTTCATGCACATTCGAAGAACGAGCGGTTTCCGAGGTAAATAGGTCTGGCGTTTCGCAAGTAGGGTAAGCTGACAGAGGTAAGTATGACACAAAAAAACAATTCCGGAATAGAAGACTTGAAGCTGGACTCGCCC
>JAQUUY010000054.1 GCA_028693645.1 Eubacteriales bacterium
CCGACATGGGACTTGTCGCATCTATCGTGACCATACTCGGGATTTGGCTTGCCACGTCTATGTCAGCGCAGTGTGTGGGGCAGTCCGGAATCAATCCGATGGAGATCTTTGGAATCATCGTTTTAATCGCCGCAAAAGCCGTTTCAACGATTGGGCAGACCGAAGCGTTTTTTGTCGCCGCTATTGTAGCGGTTGCTTGTGGGCTTGCCGGTGATGTCATGAATGACTTCAAAGCAGGCCATATCCTTCACTCGGATCCGAAAGCTCAATGGTTTGCAGAGTGTATTGGGGGAATCATCGGCGCTTTTGTATCCGTACTAATCTTGTTTGTCATTATAAAAGCCTATGGGCCGGGTGCATTCGGAGCAGAGTCTATTTTCCCCGCGCCGCAGGCTTCCATGGTAGCGGCAATGGTCGGAGGAATCTCTCACATGCCTGCCTTTATCCTTGGACTTGTTTTCGCGATAATCCTTTTCCTGATTGGCTTTCCCGTGATGACCCTAGGTCTTGGGGTCTATTTGCCGTTTTATCTTTCGGTCACTGCTTTTGCCGGAGGATTGCTCCGCTTCCTTGTGATGAAGGCGGCGCCAAAGCAAGAAAGTGATGGAAAAGGCCAAATCATAGCTGCCGGGCTTCTCGGCGGTGAGGCCGTTCTTGGCGTCATCATCGCACTCGTGCAGGCAATCAAAATCATGAAATCGATATAACAAAGAGAGTATCTTTGGAGGGACCACATGAAGGAAGTCAAAATAACAGAACTCAAAGGCATCAAAATCGGACATGCTGAAGACCGCATCGGCGGAACGGGTTGTACCGTGATTCTTTGCGAACAAGGTGCCTTTGCAGGTGTTGACGTAAGAGGCGGAGCTCCGGCAACAAGAGAGACGGAACTTTTGAACCCGGTTAACTTAGTGGAGCAGATTCATGCTGTGATGCTATCCGGCGGAAGCGCGTATGGGCTCGATGCCGCTTCCGGTGCCATGAAATTCCTCGAAGAAAGGGGGATAGGTTTTGATGTCGGTGTTGCGGTCGTACCGATTGTTTGTGCTGCTTCTTTATTTGATCTCATAGTCGGAGATCCAAAAAGAAGACCCGATCTCTTGATGGGATATCGGGCTTGCGAAAATGCATATGCTGAAGATTTACAAGAAGGAAATATCGGCGCCGGAACCGGCGCTACCGTGGGGAAATTCCTCGGAACCGAACAGATGATGAAAGGCGGCTTAGGTACCTACGCTTTAAAAACAGGAAACTTGATTGTCGGAGCAGTCGTCGCGGTAAATGCGCTCGGCGATGTATTAGATATTGATAGCGGAGAACGGATTGCCGGACTTTTGAACAAAGAAAAAACCGCGATCGCCAATACAGAAGAGGCGATGTACGCGGAATATGCAACGAATCGAAGTGTATTTAGTGGAAACACAACGCTTGCTTGTATTGTTACCAATGCCAAATTGACAAAGACGCAAGCGACAAAAATTGCAGCAATTGCACAAAACGGTCTGGCTCGTGTCATTCGTCCCGTCCATACGATGGCAGACGGAGATACGGTTTTTGTCATGGCGACCGGCGAAGAAGAAGTTCAAATAGATGCGGTGGGAGCGCTTGCCACCGAAGTTTTGGCGAGAGCCATCAATCGGGGCGTAAAAGCAGCAGAACCTGCCTATGGGCTTCCTTCGGCCTCCACTTTTTTATAAACCGCAATTAGAGCTTAATGAAGCTTGGTTTTCTTTGATCGAAAGTCGTGATATATTTGAAATCAAGGCTTTTGAGTTTTTCTTCGGCCCAGTCGAATTTTAAACCGACACTGTTTGGTTTATGCGCATCGGAACCAATCGTTATGATTTCCCCACCTAGTTTTTTGTACTGTTTCAAGATTTGTTCGGTGGGAGTCGTATGATCTCCCATCCCATAACGAAAGGAAGAGGTATTAATCTCAATCCCTTTCCCTTTTTCAATCAATAAGGAAAGCAGCTCGCTAATGAGGTCCAATTGTGTTTCCGGATCGGGAAGGGCGGGCAAATAGCGATCAACCACGTTGATGTGACCAAGCACGTCAAAATCATCGAAGGAAGACAGGCATTCTATATTATAACGATAAAAAGCAGAAATTGCTTCTTCGGGTGTTCGATTCTTGAAAAAGTCACCGCAGGATAATTCGAGGCCTTCGGCACAATGAAAAGAACCAATGACAAAATCAAAATCATGATCGCGTGCGGCAGAACGGCACTTCTCCATGGTGGAGCCGTGTTGGATGCCAATTTCGATGCCTTTTTTAATCAAAAGCCGTCCTTTATACTGATAGCTGGCTGCTTCGATTGCCTTTATATAGTCGACAAAGTCCGTTTCGACGAACCAATCAGGCAAGGGGTAATCAGGATCGTAATGATCCGTGACCGCCATTGCTGTAAGGCCAAGCGAAACGGCAGCGGACGCCATATCAGAGATGGGTGTGCTGCTGTCGGCTGAAAAACTCGAATGAGTATGATAATCGTACATGTTTACCTCCGTTTGTTACCTGTGCTATAATGAGTATAACAAGTAAAATAAGCTTTGAAAAGGGAAATCCTATGTCGACAGACCTGAATGAGCTCCGTTTAATAGAAAATGCAAAGAATGGCGATGACGTCAGTTTTGAGCTACTCATAAAAGGTTGTATGACAAAAGCCTATAATACAGCGCTTCGTTTTATGAGAAATGAACAGGATGCCGCGGATGCTCTTCAAGAAAGTTTGATTAAAGTATTTCGCCATATGGAACAGTTTAAAGGGGAATGTCGGTTTGACACTTGGGTCTATCGAATCGTAGTAAACACCTGCAATGATATGCTCAGAAAAAATGCTCCTTTAAAAGAAACGGACAGCCTCAACCGCGTAGATGAAGAAGGTGATTGGCTTTTAGAGCTGAAAGACCCTGCACCCGCGCCGGAGGCTTTATTTGAGTCGAAAGAAGCGGCAAACAGGATTCTGCGCTGTCTGGATTTAATAAGTGCCGAGCACAAAGAAGTCATCGTCCTTCGGGACATTCAAGGGTTCTCTTACGAAGAAATCGGTCAGATCATCGATTGCTCGGAGGGGACAGTAAAATCAAGGATCAATCGAGCAAGACAAAGATTACGTTCGATGATATTGGAACAAAATGAACAAGAATTCGTCTAATCAAGGAAAGAAACATTACAGATATAAAAAATGGGGAGGTGGACAACAACGATGAATGAAAATAATGATAATAAGTTCATTGAGGAAGATGAGCAAATGGCTCGGATTCTTAAAATCCTAAACGATATCCCCGAACAAACGCTCCCCGAAACCTTAGAGTCAAGGTTAAAAGAAGCACTGCATGAAGAAGGCGAAAAAATTCGGGCGCTTAAGGCAGCCGCAGAACAAAAAACGAAGAAACGTAAAATGATTTTCCGTAGTCTTTCGACTCTTGCGGCATGCTTGGTCGTGGGTGTTTTCACGGTGTCAATGTATCATAATATGAACGTCGATTTGCCGGCGGATGAAACTGAACTTCAACCGATGGCAATGACATATACGGAAGAGGCTTCGACAGATACTTCGGATGTAACCGAAGATTTGATGGCGGATGAAGCACTTTCTTATGGTGCATATGGAGCTGACGAACAGGGTGATTTGGGAAGCGGTTTGTATACAGAAGAACTGAAAGCGAAAAGCTTTGCCTCGGATTCGACCTTGCCTGAAAGCAGAAGCTCTGTAACGACGAGGGATGCTCTTGGCACGGAGACCACGGAGGAGGAGAGCGTTACAACGTATATGATGCTTGCGCCCACCGATCCAAATCTTGAACTGATTAAAGAATATTTAAAGACAGATCAATTCGTTGTCGTCCCAAAGGAATCCGAAGAGACCGCAGTGGCAGCTTCTCCGGCAACAACAGGGGATGCCATTGAAGCGGAAGAAACACCCAAAGAAGCAATTTATGAGATCCTTCTAAACGTCACAGAAGAGGGAATAACAACAGAAAAAACGCTCATCTTGATCGTAAAAGAAGGAGAAGTTTATGAACAAACCCCCGCGGAATGAAACGATCATAGTGATTGATGGCAACAGCCTTATCAACCGTGCGTATTATGCGATTCAGCGCCCGATGATTACAAAAGAAGGACTGTATACCCATGCGGTGTACGGTTTTCTTAATATGCTGCGAAAAATATGCGACGAACATGAGGCGGATTTTTTGGTAGTTACTTTTGATCGAAAAGCACCGACTTTTCGTCATGTCGAATATACAGAGTATAAGGCACAGAGAAAAGGGATGCCCCCGGAATTGGCTATGCAGCTTCCGCTTTTGAAAGAAGCACTGGAAGCGATGAATGTCAGCATGCTTGAAATCGACGGTTTTGAGGCGGATGATATCATAGGTACGGTCGCAAGACGCGCTGAAGAGCAAGGGATGTCTACTTTAATTATTACGGGCGACCGCGATGCGTTGCAGCTTGCCAGCAAAAAAACACGGATTTTAATCACAAAAAAAGGGATTTCTGAATTTGAATTGTATGATGAGGATGAAATCTTTGAAAAGTATGGATTCAGCCCCAATCAATTTATAGATTATAAGGGTTTGATGGGAGATGCTTCCGATAATATACCGGGACTACCCGGCGTCGGCGAAAAGACAGCACATAAATTGATTCTTTCTTTTGGTAGCGTAGAGAATTTGTTAGCAAAGGTCGACGAAGTCGACAGTGAAAAATTAAGAGAAAAAATCAGAGACAATGCACAAATCGCGTTGCTTTCAAGAAGACTCGCGGAAATCGATACCAACGTGCCCATTGAAACTGATTTTTCTGCGTTTCGCACGGAAGAACCCGATTATGATAAGCTGATTGAGATATATGAAAAACTGGAATTCAAAAGTTTATTAAAAAAATTGGATCAGCATAAACGGGAAGAAAAATCAGCAAGGGAACCGGTAAGAACGCTCTTTGAAAGCATGTCGCGACCCGAGCCGGTTAGCTATTTTTCTTGGGATCAGTTTGAAGCTGTTGCGAATACGGTCGCAAGAGAAAGCATTGTGGCAATCAAGGTATTCAGCGATCACAACCACAAAGACAGACCGACAATCGAAGGCGTTTCGCTTCTCTTTGGTGACGCTTCCTGTTATCTCGATGGATCCATTCCGGAGCTACCGAAGCGTTTGTTTTCCTGGTTCCGTGATTTTGATTTGAAACTCGCGGGGCATCAATTGCAGGAAGATTTTTACGCCTTACTTTGTGGTGACGGGATCGACTACCGTCCCAATACTGCCTTTGACTGCGGGGTTGCTCAATATTTGCTTGCACCTGAGAGAAGCAATTATACCTTGGCGTCTCTGTCTTTGGAATATCTGAAAACAAATTTCATTCCGCTGGAGGAACTTGCTCAAAATGGAGGCCAGTTGGCTTTGTTCGAGAAGCAGGATCCGGGATATGCAAAATTTGGGGCACAAAGTTGTGCTACGGTACTTGACTTAATAGCGCCGCTTTCGGAACTTCTGAAAGAAGAAGAACTGGAGCGGGTGTTCTATGAAGTGGAACTGCCTTTGATCTTTGTGCTTGCATCGATTGAGCTTGCCGGATTTGCCATCGATCGCCAAGAACTTCTTACGACAGGAAAGAGCCTTAGCGGACAAATCGAGGAAATCAGTAAGCAGATTTTTGCACTTTCGGGGCAGGAATTCAATATCAATTCTCCGAAACAGTTGGGAGAGATTCTTTTTGAAAAGCTCGGCTTACAGGCGGGAAAGAAAAATAAGACCGGTTATTCGACCAATGCAGAGATTCTCGAAAAATTGCGAGGAGACCATGAAATCATCGATCTCATCCTTCAGTTTCGAACCTTATCAAAGCTCAACAGCACATATGTTGAAGGGCTTTTGCCATTGATACACAAAGACGGAAAGATTCATCCTCATTTTCAACAAACAGTGACGGCGACCGGCAGAATCAGCTGCACCGAACCGAATCTGCAAAACATTCCCATCAAACAAGAACTTGGAAGGCTTCTCAGAAAAGCATTCATTCCCGAAAACGATTCTTTTGTTCTGATCGGTGCGGATTACTCGCAGATTGAACTTCGCGTTTTGGCACATATGTCAAAGGATCCCGGCTTGCTGGAAGCCTTCAATGAGGGTGCAGATATTCATCGTTCGACCGCAGCGCGAGTTTTTGGAGTTGCCGAAGAAGATGTGACTTCATTACAAAGAAGCAATGCAAAAGCGGTCAATTTTGGAGTAATCTACGGCATGACCGGTTTTGGATTATCCGAAGAACTCGGAATCAGCAGAAAAGCCGCCGAAGAATATATCGACGCCTATTTTAAAAAATATCCAAAAGTAAAAGAATTCATGGACGAACAAGTCCGGCTTTGCCGCGAAAAGGGATACGTAACGACGCTTCTTTCGAGAAGACGGCGGATTCTCGAAATTCATGCTTCGAATTTTATGGTTAGACAGGCGGCGGAACGCTTGGCGATGAATACGCCAATTCAAGGAAGCGCTGCAGATATCATAAAGATTGCCATGATCCATTGTCATGAACAACTTTCTGAACGAAAACTAAAATCCAAATTGATTTTGCAAGTCCATGATGAACTTGTGATTCAAGCGAGCAAAGACGAACTCTCCGAGGTGGAAACCCTTCTGAAGGAAACAATGGAAAACGCCTTTGATCTTGCAGTCGATCTTTCGGTGAGTCTTAATATCGGGAACAATTGGTATGAATTGAAGTAGGAGGTCGCCCATGAAACGGATTGGTCTTACCGGGGGAATCGGATCGGGAAAATCGACGGTTTCCCGGTATCTTATGGAAAAAGGATATCCGGTGCTTGATGCCGATGAAATCGCTAAGGAACTTCTTTCTGCGGGTTCTGAAACACTCATGGAATTGAAAGAAGCGTTTGGAGAGAAAACACTTCTTCCTGATGGAACTCTGGACCGAAAGTATGTGGCGGATCTTGTGTTCTCCGATTCTTCAAAAAAAGCAATCCTCGATAAAATCACGCATGGAAAAGTGTTAGAAGAAATTCTTTTACGTGCTTCTCGTTTGGGAGAAGATGCCATTGTTTTTATCGATGCGGCCCTTTTGTTTGAAGCAGGGATCGACAAATATGTAGACGAAACTTGGGTTGTCGATGCCGGAGATGACGTTAGAATTCAACGTGTCATGGACCGAGACGGCTTATCGAAAGCGGAGATTCAAAAAAGGATCAATAATCAGATGAATCGCCGAGACCGATTGAAAAAAGCCAATTATGTTTTGGATAATTCGGGAAGTAAGGAATCTATTTATGGGCAAGTTAACAAATTGCTTGAGCATTTACAGGAGTAGTATCTATGTTAAAGAAAAGTATTCTTATTATCATTACAATCGCAGCCTTGCTTTTGCTTTTGACTGCCTGTCGTTCGGCAACGGGCTTTCTTGAAAAGGATGCAGAGGAAAGCCCCGAGCTTGCTGTTTCTACGGAAATCTCGATTCCCATGGAAAAGATACGCACGCTGAATCCTGTCATTGCAAGAGATGAAGAAGCATATTATTTGAACAAACTAATCTATCAGGGACTGTTTGAGCTTGATGCTGATTTGAATGCCATCGGACAACTCGCGGAGTCTTATCGCTATGAAGAAGATGGAGTCTCTGTTTCTGTCAGCCTAAAAAACGGAATCAAGTGGCAGGATGGAACCGCCTTTTCCGCGGAAGATGTTAAGTTTTCAATCGAGGCCTATTTGAGTGTCTACAATGTTGCTGAAAAATCAATGTATGCGCCGTATGTCGATTTGATTAAAGGGGTTAAGGTTGTTGACGACAAGGAGGTCTTGATTACCTTTAAAGATCCGAAGAACGCTGCAATTGAGAATTTGACCTTCCCGATTTTACCTCTGACAACCGCAAAAAAAGCGATACAAGTGCAGAAACTGAAAACAGGATTCAAAGCGATTGGGACCGGAGCCTATATGGTTGAGTCAACAGAAGGGGACAAACTGATCAAACTGGTTGGGAATCCGTATTACAAGGGAAGCGTTCCCAAAAACAGTTTTTTGGTGAGATATATCCCGGATAAAGCCGATGCCGTCAATCTCTTTGATATCAGACAATATAACATGACGTTTTTAAAAGAAGGAGATAGAGATGCTTTGTTGAGCGATATTGATGCTACCGTATCTTCTTTCCCTTCAAATGAAGTTGAGGTTCTCGGATTCAATTTTAGGAAGCCGGCGTTGGCTGACAAAAAAGTCAGACAGGCGGTCGCTTGTGGGATTGATGCAAAAGAGATTATTGAAAGTTGCTATTACGGGAATGGGATTATCAATGACACCATCTATTTCCCAAATTACCTTGGCATTGCAAGCAACAAACCAGTAAACCCCTATGATCCCGATAAAGCGAAACTTCTTCTTGCCGAAGCGGGTGTGACGGAGCTTTCGCTTGAACTCTTAGTAAATGCGGACAATTCAGAACGTGTCCTTGCAGCAAAGACGATAAAAGAGAGTCTCCAAAAAGTCGGGATAGAACTTGTTTTGAACAGTGTGCCTGCCGCAGAATACAAGAGCAAGCTTGCCGGAGGCAGTTTTGATCTATATCTCGGAGGGTACCGAATCAAGGACACTTATGATTTAAGGCCATTGCTCCGTTCTTACAGCAATCCCATTGGCTATAGCAATACGCTTTTAGACAATCTTTTAGACAAAATGCAGTCTCCAATCACTAAGGAGGACAAAAAAGAAACCTTCGAAGGAATCAGAAAGGTTTTGCGCCAGGATACCCCGTACTATTGCCTACTATATAAAACCTACGGTATCGTTGCTTCTGATGATCTGAAAGGGGATGTGACACCACAGTTCTTTGACATCTACAATGGATGTGAAACTTGGAATCTGACCTATGAAGTCAGCACAGCGGAGGAAACAAATTCTTAAAAAATAAAACATTTTGGCTTGACAAAAGTAACGCTAAACGGTACTATATTGCTTGTGGCGAAACGCAGTCACAGAACGTGCGGTTGTGGCGGAATAGGCAGACGCGCACGGTTGAGGGCCGTGTCCGAAAGGGTATGGGTTCAAGTCCCTTCAACCGCACCACTAAAAAACGATAGCAGCAGCTATCGTTTTTTTTCTACAAT
>JAQUUY010000055.1 GCA_028693645.1 Eubacteriales bacterium
ATCTGGTTCGGAAAACATTTAGACGATTGCGAAGTGCCAATGATTCTTCACTCAATCGTTCTACAGACTCCCTCGCTTCACGCGTCAAAAGTTCCGCATCCAATTCCGCATTTTTCAAAAGAATCTCAGCACGTTTTTCAGCACTTGTAGAGATGTCGCCCATCAGTGATTTCGCGGCTTCTAATGTTTCAAGAACCATTCCTTCACTGTTTTTATAGCGTGTAAGTTCAGTCGTCATGCTTTTCAACTGTTCTTTCAGTCTCTGGTTTTCCTCCATCAGCTTTTCGAAGTCCATTGTGATCAAATCAAGGAAGCCATCTACTTCCTCTTCTTTATAACCTCTTACGGCCTTATTGAATTCTTTGTTTTGGATTTCTAATGGGCTTATCATTCGCAACCTCCCAATCTGTTAGTGGCATATCTAAAATAGGATGAACAACAATTTGATAATCAATGCACGAACAAACCAAATCGCAAAAATCGCAATCATCGGCGAAATATCAATTCCGCTGTTTCTCATAAAGCGATCCGACAGTCTCCGAAAAGGAGCAAGAATCGGCTCGGTGAGTTGGATTAACATCCGGTATAAAGGATATACTCTGTCACCCGGTCTTGCAAACCAGCTCAAAATAACCCGTCCGAAGATCAGGTATACCACGATTTGAAAGAAAATATTAACGGCTTGAACTAAAAACATCGATTATTACCTCCACGGGTTTTTGGTCCCCTCTGAGAAATTTCCATTTTTTTGATCGACTTGCGCTGAAATATCAACATTTTCAGGTGCAAACAAGAAAATATTGTTTGCTACTTTTTGAATGTTTCCGTTAAGAGCATATGTCGCTCCGCTTAAAAAATCAAAGATTTTTCGAGCACTGTCCGTTTCGATTTTTTCAAGATTGATGATAATCGGTTTTTTTGCCTTCAAACTGTCCACGAGGCGAGGGCATTCATCAATACTCTTAGGTTCAATGACAACCATCTTCATTTGGTTCGGAGAAGTCGCTTTGCTCGCTGCCATCGGTAGAATTCGGCTGTCTTTATTGTCGCGGCTGTCTTTTAATTCGGTTTTCGGCGGAGTATAGGTGTTCCGCGGTTCGATTGGTTTGCGTTCAAGGGTTGGCGTTTCTCGTTCTTCTTCGTAATCGTCTTCTTCGATCTCTTCGATTCCGACCAAGACTTTTAACTTACTGAATAAACCTTCTCCCATTTTTTATCTCCTTGCTATCCATTGATACTATGATAATTTCTTTCTCCGAAAATAGCAGTCCCCACGCGAATCAGGCTTGATCCCTCTTCAATGGCTACTTCAAAGTCATTTGACATTCCCATGGAAAGATACTTGAAATCAGATCTTTCGTGCTTGAATGCGGCGTATTTCTCATATAATTCTTTGACCTCTCGGAAATAGCCCCTGATATCCTCTGGGTCTTCCGCATAAGGCGCAATGCTCATCAAACCTCTGACTCTGATGTTTTTACAGTTGCTAAGCACCGCTTCAATCATCCGGCCGGTCTCTTCCGTTGAGATGCCAAATTTGCTTTCTTCCATTGCCGCATTTACTTGGATCAAAATATCCATCGTGCGACCGATTGCTTCTGCTCTCCGGTCAATTTCTTCTGCAAGATGTAGCGAATCGACAGAATGGATTAAGCTGACCTTATCTATGATGTATTTTACCTTATTTGTCTGCAAATGTCCAATCATGTGCCAATGCACAGGCTTTACCATATCATATTTATCTTGGATTTCTTGGACCTTGTTTTCTCCAATGTCCGTAATCCCTGCATCGATTGCTTCGTTGATTGCTTCCGCCGTCCTTGTTTTCGTGACAGCAACAAGAAGAACATCTTCTGGATTTCTGCCTACTTTTTTTGCGATGTTTGCCTTTTGTTCATTGATATCAGCAATATTTTCCTTGATATTTCCCATAGGTCATTTCCTTTCCGGATGGTTCAATATCTCGTCATAAGCATCCACGGTAGAAACCTTTACATTTTCGCCGTTTACTTCCTCATAGTAGGAAGTGCTTTCCACAAGAGAATATTCTCCATCACTCGTAATTACAAGGACTGGGGTGAATATGTAGTCCCCGTTGATATCTTTGACATAAACACCCGGTTTTCCGTCTTTTGCCGTGATATTTTCATTCGCTATGATCAGTCCCTCGTATTTTGAGGTGATGACCGAAGTGTCGAGGGCTCTTAGTTTAGCCAAATCCTTATAATAGCGATCAAATTCCAGAACGACAAACCATTCCTCTCCATTTTCACAGATTTCCTTTGTCGTTCCCTTGATCTGGGCCTCCGGAAGTTTCAGATAAACGGTTCCGTCTTTTTGGTACTTCATAATATCTTCTTCATCGACCCAAAAAACAACATACCAAAGGCGATTATCGATTAGTTTATATAATGGTTCCCCTTTAACCGCTTCTTTCCTTTTCGTATCTTTCACTTCGATTTCGAGATCTTTTATCTTTTCATGATCAAGAGAGGTCATGTCTTCCGGTTTAAATACATCCTCAAGCCCATCATGATAGTAAGTCAGAAGCGTGTTTTCCGTGGCTTGGTAACTTCCCGAAGAAGAAACAGAAAGGACGTTGCTTCCTTTTCTCAAGAAAGCTCCCTCATCAAAATAATATTGTATCTCGCCCGAATTTTTAGCGTAATATACTTCTTCGTCCCTCACAATATAACAGGAAATATCATCCGTTATCTCGATGCTTCCGTATTCGACAAAGGAAGTCTGCGTAAGCGCACCGGTCACCGTCGGCAAAATGTAAATGACGGTAAACAGAATCGCTAACAGCAGAAAAAAAACAAGGAGCAAGGGTTTTTTCAGTTTTTTCTTTTCGTTTTTTTGCATGATTTATTATACATCGGCTTTCTTTTGGATTCAATACCGGCCCGGACCCAAGAGCTCAGCAAGAATCTTTTTTTCGTCTTTTCCAAGCTCGCTTGCCGTTTCAAGGAAGGATGCCAGTAAGTCGGGTCTTCTTTCCTTTGTTAATTTTACCGCTTCCGCAAAGCGCCATAAGCGGATTGCCTTATGATTTCCCGAAAGAAGGACTTCCGGAACAGCAAGCCCTTGGTATTCACGAGGTTTCGTGTAGTGTGGGTATTCTAAAAGACCTGAATAAACTGACTCTTCGTCATTTGCCTCGCTGCTGCCTAAAACCTGTGGAATCATTCGTGCGACCGAATCAATGAGCACCATCGCAGGCAGTTCTCCACCCGTCAGAATAAAGTCTCCTATCGTCACTTCTTCAAAATTCCAATGATCGAGAATCCTCTGGTCGATGCCCTCATAATGACCGCAAAGAATAACAATTTCTTCTTCCTCGGCGAGTTCACGGACCAAGGCTTGATCAAGAAGCCTTCCCTTAGGGGACATATAAAGGAGTCGTTTCCCTTTTGCATTGATTGCGTCAAGCGAACGAAACACCGGTTCGGCGCTCATCACCATGCCCGCGCCTCCCCCAAAAGGAGTATCATCCGCACGATTATGCCGGTCAAGCGTATACTCTCTGATATTTGTCAGTCGTATGGAAAGCAGACCTTTTTCAACGGCTCTTCCCAGAATACTGTGCTCCGTTACCGGCAAAAACATCTCGGGGAAAAGTGTCAACACATCAAAAATCATAAGTCTCTCAACCCCTCAATTAAATGCACACGAATAAAGCCCTTTTCGGGAGAAACTTCAGGGACAAACTCCTCAACAGCAGGTACAAGAAACCTCTTCCCTCCATCTAAGGGTTCCACCTCATAAAGATCCTGCGCACTATTTTTGATGATATCGACTAGTGTCCCTATTTTTTGGCCCTCGCCATCGACGATTGCAAGGCCGATGAGATCTTTAACATAGTAAGCGCCTTCCGGAAGAGGTGGTGCGTCTTCGAGAAAAATAAAAAGATCTTGTTCTCTATTTTTTTCCGCCGCCGAACGGTCATCCATACCTTCCAGTTTTAGAATTGCCATGTTTTTATTATAGCGAACCTTTTCAATCCGAACTTTTTCATCCCGAAGCAGGACGTAATCAATCTCTTCGAATTTTTCTTTGTAATCGGTGTAGGGATATACCCGAACTTCGCCGGAAAGACCGACTGCACTCGTGATCCTTCCCAATCTTAATTTTTCCATGATGCCCTTTTCTTTAAAATAAGGCACATACACCTTACGGATATGTGCCTTTTTTGATTTTACTTCTTACTGCACGATTTCAACCGCGACTTTTTTGTTGGCTTTGGTCGCAGCAGCTTTCACGACAACGCGAATCGCTTTAGCGATTCGGCCTTGCTTTCCAATGACCTTGCCCATATCCTCGGGTGCCACCCGAAGTTCGATAACAGTCGCTGTTCGACCTTCCACTTCTTTGACTTCAACAGCCTCAGGATGGTCTACAAGTGACTTAGCAATGGCTTCAACCAATTGTACCATAAGTATTCACCACTTTTCCTATACGGTTTCGGGTTCTACAGCTTGCTTCTCCTCGGCTTTGCTGGCAGCAACGGCTGCGGGCTTTTCGATTCCGGCTTTTTGGAATAGCTTTTTGACCGTATCAGTAGGTTGTGCGCCGGTGGAAAGCCATTTTTTAGCTTTTTCTTCATCGACTTTCAATACGGAAGGCTCTTGTAAGGGATCATAATAACCAATCTCTTCAATGAACTTTCCATCTCTTGGGGAGCGGGAATCCGCAACAACAACACGATAAAATGGCTTTTTCTTTGCGCCCATTCTCTTTAATCTGATCTTAACTGACATATTCGTTCCTCCTTGTACCATTTGGTTCATCATTATTTCGATTTTCTATGTTAAAGATTATAAACCTCTGAACATCTTGTTCTTTTTGAACTTGGGAGCCATATTGAACTGCTTCATCATTTTTTTAGCATCTTCATACTTTTTAATCAACTGGTTGATCTGAGACACCTGCACACCGGAACCGGCGGCAATTCGTTTGCGTCTGCTGGCATTTAAGATGCTCGGGTCTTTGCGCTCTTGTTTGGTCATAGACTGGATAATGGCTTCCATGTGCACGAATTCTTTTTCACCTTTTTCAAGGTCGATATCCTTTACGCCTTTTGTCGCCGCTCCGGGAAGCATATCGAGCAGTTTTCCGAGGCCTCCCATCCCTTTAATCTGGGCAATCTGGTCAAGAAAATCCTCTAAGGTGAACTCGTTTTTTCGCATTTTCTTTTCGAGTTCTGCGGCCTTTTCATCGTCGTAAGATTCCTGCGCCTTTTCAATCAAGCTCATCATATCGCCCATCCCGAGGATTCGAGATGCCATCCGCTCAGGGTGGAACGCTTCTAACGCATCGAGTTTTTCTCCGACACCGACAAATTTGATTGGTTTTCCGGTTACCGACTTGACAGACAAAGCAGCACCACCGCGGGTATCACCGTCCAACTTCGTCATGATGATTCCATCAATTCCAAGTTTATCATTGAAGCCTTCCGCGGCATTCACGGCATCCTGTCCGGTCATCGCATCGACGACAAGTAATATCTCATGCGGCTTCGTGACTTTTTTAATCCTAACAAGCTCCTCCATCAGACTCTCGTCAATTTGGAGTCGGCCCGCCGTATCAATGATCAATACGTTATAGCCTTTGTATTCAGCCTCTTTGCAAGCAGCTTCGGCGATTTTTTCGGGTTCCATGCAATCGCGCATCGTAAAAACAGGAACACCAACGGAATTCCCGACGATTTCGAGTTGATCGATGGCCGCCGGACGATAAACGTCACAGGCTGCGAGCATCGGATTTTTTCCGTTTTTCTTCAGATAGGCCGCAAGTTTTGCGCAAGTTGTCGTTTTACCGGTTCCTTGTAAGCCAACCATAAGTAAAACAGTGAAGCCTTTGGGGGAATACGTCAGCTTGCTGCTGCTCCCACCCATTAGCGTAACAAGTTCGTCATTGACGATTTTAATGACCTGCTGCGCCGGAGTCAGACTCGAAAGGACCTCTTCACCGAGAGACTTTTCTTTCACAATCGCGACAAAATCTTTGACGACCTTGAAGTTGACATCCGCTTCAAGTAAGGCCAGTTTCACCTCGCGCATTGCTTCGTTGATATCTGCCTCGGTCAAAACGGCTTTGCCTTTTAGCTTTTTAAATACGCCCTGCAGTTTTTCTGACAAACCTTCAAATGCCATAGTTGCATCCTTTTCTACTTATTTATCGTTTTTCAACGTTCAAGCCCGGCGATTGCTTCTTGCATGACCTTCAAATCTTTTGCGGTCTTACTATCTTCGGTGCATTCGCGTTCCAGCTTTGTAATCATTTCGTCTATCTTATTTAAAACCACTTCTGTCGCACGAAACTTCTTTGCCAAGCCAAGTTTTTCTTCGTATTCCGTGAGCTTTTCTTCGGAGCGCTTTACTGCTTCATGAACACCCTGACGAGTGATTCCAAACTCTGTGCCTATCTCCGAAAGGCTATAATTGTCTTCGTGGTACAGCCGAAAAATTTCTCTCTGCCGTTCGGGAAGGAGTTCTCCGTACAGATCGTATAATATGCTGACTTCGATCATGTTTTCAAGCATCTTCTGTCCCCCACCCTTTGTGCTATAGAAAGAATAGCATCAAACGTTACCGCTGTCAACTATTTTCCTTTACACAAGAGAGCGTTGTATTCTTCTTTCTTCATTGAATAACAGGCAACATCTCTAACTTCACCGTTATACACAAGGTTAGCTTTGCGAAGTGTTCCTTCATAATAGAAGCCGCATTTTTCAATTACCCGCCCGGAGCGCTTGTTTTCGGGATTTCGATAGATTGAGACCATGTCCAAATGAAGCGCGCCAAAGCCATGCTTTAATGCCGCGTTTGCCGCTTCCGTCATGTATCCCTTGCCCCAACAATCCTCTCCCAAGGCATAGCCGAGTTCAAGACAGTTGATTTCACGTCTTCTCGGATCTTTTTCATACCCGATGCTACCTATCAGGCGGTCGTCTTCCTTTAATATAATGGCCCAAGAATAATAAGCCTTCATAAAAAGATCCGTTATAATCGAAAACGATTCCATCACACTCTCATGCGGTTTCCAACCGCCGTGCGGCCCTACATTCGGATTTTTCGCATAGTCATAAAGGTCTGCGGCATCCTCAATACTCCAAGCTCTCAAACGCAGCCGTTCCGTCTCCACTGTCTCCACTGTTCCAAATTTTAGCATAGTTATCTTGTATGATTTTTCTGAAGCCAATAATCATACATTTCCTTTCTTCAGGTTTTAGCTATTATCTGCGACTAAACACTTCAACGCATTATTTTAAAAGTTGCAAGAACTCTAAGTTGCACTTTCTGACATATTTCATTGTAGCTGCATCACCGTGCCCCGGATAGATGGTGATATCGTTTTCCCAAAGAGCAATTTTATCCCGAACAGATCGTTCCATTTCCCAATCCGAGCCATCGGCAAGATCGGTGCGTCCAAGATCCACGTTGAAAATGGTATCTCCGGTAAAGCAAAGCTTGCTTTTTTCACTGTAAAAACAAACACTGCCATGTGTATGACCTGGGGTATGGACTACCCTTAATTCGTCGCCGGGGAAATCAATAATTTGTCCATCTTCAAGCATATGCGTAACGGGTTTTTGATACATGTCACAATCAGAACGATGTAAATAAACGGGACAGCCGGTGGCCTTCACGATTGCTTCAACAGCACCGACATGGTCGTAGTGATGATGCGTCAACAGAATCCCATTCAGCTCGATTTTTAAGGCTTCCATCTCTTTTAAAAAACGCGGAGCCTGATAGCCGGGGTCTACGATATATCCCTTTTTCGTGTCGGGATCGTATATGAGATAGCCATTGCTTTCGAGATTCCCACCAACAAAACGTTTCATTCTCATAATATTTATCACCTCTTGCCTATGATAACTTAAAAAACTATTGATTTCAATTTATTTAGCGTTATAATGTGAAGAATGCATGATATTTACAGTTCATTATAATAAGAGGTGGATCAAATGAAAATAGCTATTGTTGGTGCCGGAAAACTGGGGTTGACCATTACGGAAGCATTGCTTTCCGGCGGCCATGAAGTGGCTTTGATTGATAAAAATGTCGATTTGATGCAGCGGGTAAGCAACCAAATGGATCTTCTTACCGTAGTCGGAAACGGCAAAAACACAAGTTTGTTAAAAGAGATCAAAATCGACACTTATGATTACCTCGTAGCAGTTACCGATGACGATGAAAAAAACATCGTTATTTGTGCTTTTGCGAAGAAACTTGGCTGCACCCACGTAATCGCACGGGTACGCGACCCTGAGCACGTCAATCAGCTTGAATTTATCAAAGAAACCGTAAATATCGATCATATAGTGAATCCCGATCTTGCAATCGCACACGAGATCTACAAATATTTAGTCGAAAAATACACCTTGAGCGGTGGTTTTTTCACCTCCGGCAAAATCGCGATCTTGGAGTTTCCGGTTGATCGTCTACCGGTCATTTTGCATAAGCCCATCACCGAGATTACTAAGATTCTTGATGACATGCTAGTCGTAGCTATTTCGCGAAATGGCAAAATCATTATTCCTCAGGGCAACACTGTCGTAATCGAAAACGATATTCTCTATGCTCTTGGCAAAGAAGAGACGGCTCGCAAGCTCAACGAGATCGTTCACGAAAAACAAACTTACACTAAATTGCAAAAAGTTATGATTGCGGGCGGCGGCAAAACGGGATATTATCTCGCGAAATTGCTTTCCGACTGGAATGTTGCTGTCAAAATCATCGAGATTGATAAGATACGTTGCCAATATCTTTCCGAGCATTTGAATAATGTTTTGGTTCTTCATGGAGATGCTACCGATCAAACCCTCCTTGAGGAAGAAAACTTAGAGGAAATGGATGCCTTTGTTTCCGCAACTGGTTTTGACGAAGAAAATCTT
>JAQUUY010000056.1 GCA_028693645.1 Eubacteriales bacterium
ATTATGCCTCCGAGAAAAAAATCGGAGGGTGAAATGTTCCACCCTCCAATTCTAACCATTTATTATGTGTTATGCAAGCATTACTTGCTGTAATCGAAGAATCCTACGCCGCTCTTTCTGCCGAGCTTTCCTGCGCGAACCATCTTCTTAAGAAGCGGATGCGGTCTGTATTTTGTGTCGCCGAATTCTGCGTAAAGAACTTCCATGATTGCGAGGCATACATCAAGTCCGATCAAATCGCCAAGTGCAAGAGGACCCATGGGGTGATTTGCGCCGAGCTTCATTGCTTCATCGATGTCTTCTGCTTTGGCAACGCCATCAGCGAGAATGCCGATTGCTTCGTTGACCATCGGGATCAAGATGCGGTTTACAACAAATCCGGGAGCTTCGCTGACTTCGACCGGTTTTTTGCCAAGAGCTTCGGTGAGTTCGAGAATGGAGCTCTTTGTTTCTTCGGAAGTAGCAAGACCTTTGATGATCTCAACTAACTTCATCATCGGGACGGGATTAAAGAAATGCATTCCGATAATCTTGTCGGCACGATTGGTTGCCGCTGCGATTTCCGTGATGGAAAGGGACGATGTATTTGTTGCAATGATTGTTTCGGGTTTGCAAAGGTTGTCAAGTTCCTGGAACAACGCTTTCTTGGATTCCATTTCTTCTGTTGCTGCTTCGATAACAAGATCAGCATCTTTGATGATTTCGATGTCTGTGGATCCCTTGATGCGACCCATGATTGTTGCTTTTTCTTCTGCAGTCATTTTTTCTTTAGCAACCAATTTCTCGAGGTTCTTTTCGACGGTTGCGATGCCCTTGTCGACAGAAGTCTGTCTTCTGGCTCTGAGTACTACTTCATATCCATTCTGTGCTAATACCTGAATAATGCCGGCACCCATGGTTCCTGTGCCTAAAACTCCAATTTTTTTCATTTTGGTTTTCCTCCTAAAACTAACAAGTAATATACACTACCAAACAATTTCTTTTGCCATTATATCTGCATTCTTAGAGCTATGCAAGAAGCTAGCCAATTTACAGAAAATTGATTTTATTCGCCGGTAAATTGCGGCTCTCTTTTTTCAATAAACGCTCTCATTCCCTCTTTTTGATCCTTCGTTGCAAAACATTTCGCAAAATATCCTGCCTCGATATCAATGGCTTTGTCGATCTCCGGTGTTTCGAAACCTTCTTGGATTGCTTTTTTCGCATAACGAACAGCCATTGTCGCATTTTTCATGATGCGTTCCGCAAAAGCGATACATTCCGGCATTAACTCATCATGCGCTGTAATCTTGTTCAGAAGACCCAAGGATTTTGCTTCTGCCGCCGTAATCATGTCTCCGGTCAGAATCAGCTCCATCGCTTTTGTTTTTCCGATCAAGCGAGACATTCTTTGTGTTCCCGAATATCCCGGAGTAATACCGAGGCCAACTTCCGGCTGGCCGAATTTTGCTTTTTCACTCGCAATTCGAAAGTCGCAAGCCATGGCAAGCTCGCAGCCTCCGCCAAGTGCAAAGCCGTTGACCGCCGCAATCGACGGTTTTTCCGCAGTCTCAATCTTGCGAAACACATGTTGTCCCTGTTTTCCGAATCGCATCGCCTGCGCTTGGTTGAGCGGTGCCATTCCCACGATATCCGCACCTGCAACGAACGCTTTACCGACACCGGTAATGATCATGACCTGTACCTCCGGATCTGCCATCGCTTCGTCAACACATTTTTCGATGCCCATCAAAACTTTTTCATTCAATGCATTCATCGCATTGGGACGGTATATTTTGATGATTGCGATCCCTTTTTCTTTTTCCAAAAGTACAATGCTCATTATTCCCCACTCCTCCTATTTTTCCAATACTTTTCGCATTTCTGCTTTGTAGTGTTCGACCCCCGGCTGATCAAAAGGATCCACGCCGAGCAAATAACCAGACAATGCACAGGCTTTTTCAAAACTATAGACCATTTGTCCAAAAGTGTAGGAACAGAGAGACGGAATATCGATCCTTACCATCGAGATCCCCGCCGCGCGGTGCGCCGCCATAACACCGGACAGTGCCGCATGATTAATCTGGTTCATACTTTTATTTGCAAGTATTGTGCCAGCTGACTCCGGCACAAGCAGATCATCAGGGGGAGAAACGACATTTAGGATGGTTTCAAAGAAAATTTGGCTGCCTTCCTGCAAGAACTGCCCCATGGAATGCAAATCCGTAGAGAACGCAAGTGCAGCCGGGAAGAGCCCTTTCCCGTCTTTTCCTTCGCTTTCACCGAAAAGCTGTTTGAGCCATTCAGCGAAATAATGTAAGCGAGGTTCGTAATACTCAAATACTTCAATCTTTTTTCCATCTTCGTAGAGGCAGTTTCTCGCGGCAGCGTAGAGACCTTCCTGTTCGTTGTTCCCTGCTCGGTCGCGTGCACCGTCAAGCATCTCGTCGATGTTGATGCCCGCGCAGGCGATGGGGAAGAGACCAACCGCAGAAAGGACAGAATACCTGCCACCGATATTTGCGGGCACAACAAAGGTCTCGTAGCCTTCTTCCGTTGCTTCCTGCCTGAGGCTTCCCTTTTCGGCATCTGTGATCGCAACAATACGACGACGAGCTTCTTCCTTTCCGTATTTTCCATAAAGCCAATCCTTAAATAAGGCAAACGCAACGCTTGTCTCTGTGGTCGTTCCCGATTTGGATATGACACAAAGACAGACTTCTTTGTCCGCCAATTCTTCCATCAACTGTTTGTGATAAGTCCCGCTTAGATTTTGTCCCGCATAATAAATAGAAGGCGAAGACGACGCCGGGGCAAGCATTTCGATTGCTGCCCGAGGTCCAAGATAAGAGCCGCCGATGCCAATCAACACAAAGGCATCGCATTTTGAACGAACCAGTTCGGCCACTTCTTTGATCCGTTTTAGTTCGTCACGATCGTAGGTGAGGGGGAGGTCGGCCCAACCGGTAAATTTTTCGTTTCCCGAGTGGAGGCGCGCTTCCGCCTTTGCAATTTTATCCTCATAGTCAAATAGTCGGTGTTCCGAAAGCAATACATCAGAAAAATCCAGAGTCAATGATCCGTTCATCATGCGTACCTCGTTTCACAGTTGCTATTCAGGAGAGACGATCATTTTTTGTTGTGTGGATAAAATGCGCTTCCCCTTTTCCTTTTGTTTTTCCGTTTTGATAATTAGGAACAAGTTCACTGAGCCAAGCTTTGACTTGCACATCACTCAGGTTGCAAATCGATTCTGCCGCCTCTTCCAAGCCTTCTATGCCGTACTCAAGGAATTTCTTAAGTGCCGGGCTCGGCGGAACAGGATGGCCCACATAAATACTCGTATGCGTCGTTGTTTTAATCCCCTCTTCGTCAAGGAGAAGCTCCTCGTAAAGTTTTTCGCCCGGGCGAAGGCCCGTCACAACGATTTCGATATCGACACGAGGCACATAGCCCGAAAGCCGGATTACATTTTCAGCCAGATCCATGATCCGCACGGCATCGCCCATATCCAGAATAAAAATCTCTCCGCCATTTGCAATCGCACCGGACTGAATGACAAGTTGCACCGCTTCGGGTATCGTCATAAAATAGCGAGTAACCTCCTCGTGCGTGACCGTCACAGGGCCGCCTTCCTCAATTTGCTTGCGGAACAGCGGCAACACGCTCCCATTGCTCCCGAGGACATTTCCAAAACGCACCGCAGAAAAGTTCGTCAGCGACCTTGTGCTGATTTCCTGCATGAGCATTTCGGCAACTCTCTTTGTTGCCCCCATGACATTGGTAGGATTCACTGCTTTGTCCGTCGAAACAAGAACAAAGCGTTCGACGCCATACTCGTCCGAGAGTTCAAGGACGTTTTTCGTCCCGATGATATTATTAAGGATTGCTTCCTTTGGATTGTCTTCCATTAGAGGAACATGTTTGTGGGCCGCCGCATGAAAAACGACCTCCGGATGCTCCCGTTCAAAAAATTCGATCAGTCTCCGACGATTCCTTACACTCGTAACAACCGGCGAGAAAGAAATCTCAGGATAGCTTTTTGCAATCTCATTTGTGAGATCAAAAAGCGAGTTTTCATAAACATCAAGCGCAATGAGTTTCTTTGGCGAAAACTTCGCAATCTGACGGCAAAGCTCCGAGCCAATCGAACCGCCGCCACCCGTCACCACAACGACCTTGTCTTTGAGATAGCCGCTGACCTCGGCGAGATCCACGCAAACGGCTTCCCTTCCGAGGAGATCCTCGATTGCGACGTCACGGAGTTTGGAAATGTTTACTTTCCCATCAATCAAGTCAATATAGGCCGGCAAGATTTTGATCTTGCACGCTGTTTTTTTACATTCATTCAAAATGCCTTGAATCTGTTTCTTCGGCGCAGAAGGAATCGCAACGATAATTTCGTCTATCTCATATTTTTTTGCCGCCGCCACAATGCGGTTCCGATTGCCGACGATTTTTTTACCCGAAATGCTTTTGCCCATCTTTTGCGAGTTGTCATCGATGACCGCCATGACACGTTTCCGCGAATCGGGGTTTCGATCAATCTCTTTAATCATACTGGCACCCGCATCTCCCGCTCCCACGAGCAGCACGCGAGAGGCTTTTGACCCGCAGATTCCCATGCTTTTGTGTACGAGAAAAAAGATACGGCGAAGCTCACTCGGATTTCTCAAAACACGGCAAGCGATACGAGTTCCGCCAAGCAACATGATATCAAGCAAATAGGCGATGCCCTGCACTCCCCGCGGAATCACTTGACCCGCGAGATCGAGGAAAAGCATCACTGCCGCAAAGGCAACCGTTGCCGCCGCCACAATCTTTATAATCTGCTCAATGCCCGCATAGCGCCACAAGCTGTTGTAAAGTCGAAAAAAAGCAAATACGGTGACTTTGATCAGGATGATCCAAAGAAGGTTTTTTAAAAAAACATCAAAATAGCCCTGTTCCAAAACTCCTCGAAAGTTGAATTCAAAACGGAGAAGAAACGCAAGCATAAACGCAACCGTAATAGATATAATATCCGTAGCCATCAGGGCTCCGATTTTAGTGTATCGTGTCATTTTTCTCTCGATTCCTTTCGTGTTTCCTTATGCATGAAAGAACGACCGGCAATCGTATAAGATCCCTCTTGCCCGTCGCTATCGTCGAAATATATTTTACCACGATTATCCATTTAGAACAAGTAATATCTCTTAATTCTCAAGGTTTTCCATTTTTAAATAGCGTTCACAAAGATCCGGTAAAAATTTTTCCATTCCGGCCCGGTTCAAGTGGTGAATGTCATAAAAATCCGTTTTGCTCTGAAGATCGAGTTTTTGATACAGTTCCGGTGTATTGTAGTCGATAAACTCCACTCCGCGCGCCGCGGCAACCGCTGCCGCCCCATTGTAGCAAATTTTTTGCCTTGCCGTTGCATTCGAAGGAGTCTTGAGGAAAACAAGACGGATTCCCCTTTCCTCAGCAAGATCCATCATCTTATCCATGTAGAAAGCATTTTTTTCAGTAATCCTTGCACGGCCTTGCACCTTTGAAATATCAGGCTTATATACCCATATACCTGCCTCCGTTAAACCCACATAACCTTTAAAAGGATCTTTTTTTGTTTCATATTTTCTCGTGTAATCCAATTTTTCAAGTTCTTTCCAACGTTCATGGTATTTCATGATGTCAAACAGATAATAGCGTTGCTTATCGGCAGGTGCCGACGCCCTGATCATTTCGACCTTATTCTTTGAGAAAGATAAGGGATCAATCGCCGTGTGGTTCGTCGCTTCATCCATATATAGGTTTGGGGTGCTTGCCATATGAATCTCAACAAACATCACCTTTGGGCTTTGTGTTTTGAGCGCTTCCACCATGTAGTGATAGGTAATCCAAAGGGGCTGCTGTTGCGTTGCAAAGACATAGGAAGAAAGACCGGTTTCCTCTTTCACCGCCGCCGGATCAACCGAGCAATACATGTGGCTCGAGCCAAAGAACATCACATCGAAGCTGTTGGGTTCTTCATTAAAAAAGCCGACGACTTTAGCCGTCATGTCCCATTTCCCCTCCACTTGTTTGTGCATCAGAAGATCACTGAGCCCGCCAAACGCGGTATAAAACAAAAACAGAAAACAGAGCGTCCCCAAGATGCGCTTTGTTATCTTTATGATTGTCTTAGCTTTCATGCTCTGCCTCCTTCCCTAAAATTGAAAATAGATAAATTCGCTCTCACTGTATCCCGGGCCGTAAACACCGAAAAGAATAATCGAAAAAATCAGTGCGAGCACGGCAATCCAGCGAAACACGAAAAATTGTTTTCCAAACCATTCGCGAATGCAGACACCGCGGTACTGAATCACGCTTGCGATGAAAAGGATGGCGATGGCGAAGAGCAAAACAAAAACCTCTTCATTCGGCAGGCCAAGTCGATACAGCCCTCCGTACGTCACATACCAAGGGTTCCATAGTGCGGTCATGTTTTCGATAATGCCAAACGCCGATTCGATGTCCGGCGCGCGAAAAAAGATCCACGCAAAATTCGCCAGACAATAGGTAATCAGAATCTGAACGAAACGATAGCCAAAGCTCTCGCGGTCGATTCCGAGAAAATCCGTCGTTTTGTTCTTAAGCGGGTTCGTAATCTGGCCAATGACCTGAAACAAACCATGTAACAAGCCCCACATCACAAAGGTCCAGTTTGCCCCGTGCCATAAGCCGCTCACCACAAAGACGATGACGATATTCAAGTATTTGCGAAAGGTCCCCTTACGGTTGCCTCCGAGCGGAATATATAGGTAGTCACGAAACCAGGTCGAAAGAGAAATATGCCAACGACGCCAAAATTCCGCGATGCTTCTCGAAAAATACGGCTGTTTGAAGTTGTCCATGAGTCGAAAGCCCATTACTTGGGCGCTGCCTATGGCCAAGGCCGAATAGGAAGCAAAATCGCAGTAAATCTGAAGGCCAAATAAAAGCGTCGCCACAATCAGCGGAATGCCTTTGTAATGATCATAATCATTATAGACAAAATTGACGATGACCGCCGCTCTGTCCGCAATGACGAGTTTCATAAAAAGGCCCCAAAGCATCAGGAGTAAGCCCGCCTTGGCGCGTTCGTAATCAAAATAATGCCGTACGCTAATCTGCACAAGCAGATTCTTCGACCTCTCGATAGGACCCGCAACGAGTTGGGGAAAGAAGGAAACGAAAAGCGCGTACTTGAAGGGGTTCTTTTCTGTATAAATATCTCCGCGGTAGACGTCCATCGTATAAGAAAGCGCCTGGAAGGTGTAAAACGAAATCCCAACCGGCAAAATGACATCAAATTCAGGGCGCAACAAAGTAACCCCGTTTGCTGCCAGCGCGAGATTCATGTTTTCAATGAAGAAATCAAAATACTTGAAGAAAAATAGGATTCCAAGGTTCAGAAACATACTAAGGAAAACCCACAGATGCTTTCTCCGCTTTGCCCCCCGCGCTTCCTCCGCGCCTCGCAAAGCGACCTCGTTCTCTCTGCCGATCAAAAGTCCGGACAGATAGGTAATCAAGGTCGATACGCCCATCAACAGGGCATAGGTCGGATTCCAGCACATATAAAAGTAGTAACTTGCGACAAGAAGCCAAAGATAGCGAATCTTGTGCGGCAATACAAAATATAACAGCACCACGATTGGAAAAAATACCATGAAGCTGAAAGAGTTAAACAGCATAATATGAGCCCTTTCGGTTATTTCAACGCATTTTGCGACAGAACTATCATACAATTTTTTCTTTGCCATAGCAACCGCTTCCTTTAGAAATTGCTTTTGTCTACGGTTTTTCTTTCCAATTCATGGGAAAACAGCTATAATTGCAATAGAAATAATTTTGGGAGGAAGAATACGATGGGAAAAGCGAGCAAAATGGCGAAAGCAAAACCGATTCAGATTACAAAAGGAGAAAATAACGCAAGTATCTTTGAAGGAATCTTAATTGCCTTCTTTTGCGCCTTCATTATTATGACGGTGCGAATGCATACTTACGAACGCCCGATGGACTCCTTTTTCTGGTCGAGCGGAGGCAACCAAGTCGTTGATTTTTTCAGTTTTTTCAAGATGGTCTTTGTATTGGCCTGCGGAGGACTGGCTCTCATTATGATTTTGCTTCGCGTTCTCAGTCGAACGATGCCAATCAACAAAAGTTTCGCCTACCTTCCCATGGCGGTCTATTTCCTCTTTGTCCTCTTATCGTATGCCTTTTCCGACTACAAAGAATTTTCGCTCTTAGGCTACAATGACCGTTTTGAAGGGACACTCCCCCTCCTTTGTTATATGATCTTTTTATTCTTTGTCATGAACCGAATCAATACCGAACGTGATTTAAAATGGGTCATCGTGCCTCTCGGCTTCAGCGGTTTTGTTCTCAGTCTGCTCGGCTTGTCGCAAGCCCTCGACCAGGACTTTTTTCGCAGTGATTTTGGAAAAAAACTCATCACTCCCGCCTGGTTTTGGGAAAATGTCGACAGTCTGAATTTCACCTTCCAAAACAAAGAAATTTATCAGACCGTTTACAATATTAACTACGTTTCGTTTTATTTGACGCTCCTGCTTCCTCTCTTCGGAATGCTTTTTATCCGTGCGACGAAGCTTCAAAATAA
>JAQUUY010000057.1 GCA_028693645.1 Eubacteriales bacterium
GGGCAGATGCAAAAGTAGGCGTTACCATGTTGTGTCAGTCCCTGGCAGAAACCATGGCCAGTCATTTTCCAAAGCGCAGGATCATGCTGCTGCACTTTGGTGGGAACTGCGGGATCGATTACACGGAGAGCGGGGATGCCTTATCATTGGATGATTTAAAGTCCGCTTTATTAAGTAATGTTTTGCAGTCCTCTGAAATTTTAAGCGCGTGTGCGAAAAAACAGGACAATTTGTATCAATTGCCGGGGATCTCCGTTTTGTCCTCCCGGCGCGAGTATGAACCAGAACATATTCATCGTTTTCTGTCTTTGTGTCAGGCAGATCTGATCTTGATCGATGCCGGAGCCAATTACGAATTAGGCCTGACCATTGGAGCGTTGCGCTACGCAGACAGCAGATACCTTATTGCTACACAGCAAGCTGTTGTCTTTGATCGTTATGCCGGAGCAGCTAAACAAATATTGGTACCGTTAGGAGTACAATTTGCCGGTCTTATTTTAAACCAGCATATAGCCAATCCCATGTTGGACGGAGCCGATCTTTGGCAGAAGCGCTATGGACTTCCTGTGGTTTCCACTGTTGAGTTTTCTGATTATGGGTGGCAGGCAGAAAAAGAAAAAGAATCCCTGCTGCATTTTCGGGATACGAGATATACCAAAAGTATGGAAAAACTGATGGAACACATTGCCGAAGCAGCCGGGTGGGAAGTAGAAAGAGCCAGCAAGTTCAGCCTGTTTGGAGGAAAGCATGAAAAAAGAGTTTGATGTATATGAATATGTAAGCGAAAAAGCAACTCCGCAGGTTTTGGCAAACCATGGGGATGAGATGCAAAAGTTTGCTGCTTATTGTGACCAAGCAAAAAAAGCGCTGGACGATGCAGAAAAGGAAGAGTCAAAGGCCAACGGACAGGAATCTTTGATCTTGGAACGGCAGAGGAATGCCATTCTCGGGCTTCCCAAAGAAGTGCGGTTCTATAAGCAGCAAATTAAAGATATCATCAAAGAAATGGGGATTGGGGCAGAATGGTATCCACATTGGTATGACTCTATGGAGGATGCCATCTATAACGAGATTTTGGGGTTTGCTGGTCTTGCGCCCTGGATCGAAAATCGAAAACCTGAATATCAATATTCCAGCTCGGCCAAAATGATTGGAGGCCGCATTTATTTTATGATTGGAGGCAAATTAGAGTTACAGCCTCAAAGCATGACCAGCGAACGCCGGGCGCAGCTGAGAGCAGCGCTTTTACTGGATGATCCACGGAAACGATTGAATGAAGTATACCACGAGGTATACCTTCAGGATGGATCCAGAGTGACAATTTATAACGAGGGCCTGGCAAAGCGCGGACAGGATTGCATTGTCTTTCGGAAATTTGTTGTGCAGAATTACTCTTTTGAGATGCAGGCAGAAAAACATACCATACCAGCAGAGCTCGTGCCTGTATTTAAAGCTATGGTAAAAGTCGGCTACAATGTAGCGTTTGTTGGGCCTGTTCGCTCAGCCAAGACAACATTCCTTACCACTTGGCAAAGTTATGAGGATGATTCCTTAGAAGGGGTGCAGGTTGAATCCGATCCGGAGATCCCGCTGCATGAAATCATGCCGAATGCGCCTATCATGCAATTTGTGCCAAATGAAGACGATTTGCGCAGTGTGATCAAACGGATCATGCGCTCTGATGCGGACTACATTATCATGGCTGAGGCCAGAGATGGGGTGGCGCTCCATACCGCCGTAAAGGCCGCTAACAAAGGCACACGGCGAGTAAAAATGACCTTTCATACAACGGATGTCATCGACTTCGCCTATGATGTAGCTGAAGAGATTATAAACTCCTACCCTAACATGGATCTGGGCAGCTATATCATAAAGACTGCCAAAAGTTTTGACTATATCTTGCAGTTTGCACAGCTGGAAAAAAACAAATCCGAAAAGCGCCTCATCGGGATGTGGGAGATGCGGTACGATTTGACTGCCAGAACCATTCACATGCTCCAAATCTGCAAATACGACTATGACACAGATGCCTGGACCTTTGCTTTTGACATTGGCGAGGACAAACGGCAGATCGGACATATCGTTTCGCCAAAGGCATTTGCTGAAATGGAAAATATCCTACGAGATCTCAGTCAAAAATATCCGATGCAGGGAAATTACAAGTATGTGCCTTTTTGTCAGGCGCTGCTACGGGGATAAGGGAGGAGATCATGAAAATGCGTGTGGGACAAAAAGTGTATGGGATCACAGTGGTGCTTTTAGGAATACTCCTTTATCAATATAGCCCGCTTGGAGCCGGGGAAGAACTACCCTTTGCAAAGGAACCCGACTCTTACGAAGTGGCAACGGTAGTAAGAGTAATTGATGGTGATACTTTGGTTGCCGATATCTCCGGTGTTGAAGAAAAGATCCGACTGATAGGAGTTGATACCCCAGAATCAGCAGGGGCTTATGTGAACCATCCGGAGCCGGGTGGAGTGGAAGCCAGCGAGTACATGAAAGCTTTGTTGACGGAGGGAAACACCATTTACTTGACAAAAGATAGTGAGGACACGGACCGATATGACCGGCTGCTTCGTTATGTCTGGCTTGCCCCACCTTCCGGGGAGGAAAAATCACTGGACCAGATGGTGAATGCCATTTTGGTGGTAGAAGGGTATGCAGACACCATGCTTGTGGAGCCAAACGACAGATACGCTGCTGCCTTTGAACAATTGAAAAATTAACTTCGTGCACATTGTGCAACAAGTGGGAAGGAGGGTATTGTGAGCAAATACATTGCGGCGTTAATGGTGCTGCCATTGCTGCTGTTTTTCTGCGTGCAATATGGCGTGCAGTTGAAAAACCAATACATCATGACGGAAGTGGAGAATACGGTTTATGCCGCGAAAGAGGCGGCAAAACAGGAAGGATACTTCACAGCCGAAATAGTAAGCGATATGAAACAAGAAATTGCGGTCCAAGCCGGAGTAGAGGAAACTCAAATCATAGTGAATGTAACGACTACCCCGAAATATCGGGAAAACAGTTTTGATAAGAGAGATTTGATTGCTTATTCCGTGGGCGTACCTATCAAATCCATTATTGCAGCGCACAAAATGTGGGGAATCGGCGATGCCGACAATCAAATGATCTATACCGTGCACGGCGTAGTGGGATCCGAGAGATTAAGGGAGTAAGCACAATGAAAGTCTTTATCATAAGCCTGGCGCTTATTCTGACCTTAACCGGATTTTTCGTATTTCAAGTGGACTGTGGTCAGTACATTCAAATTTCAGAACGAGCCAAAGAAACGGCAAATGATGCGGCAGATGCAGCAGGTTTATTTTACAGCATTGATCAATTCGCCGGCGGATACAAAGTCTTTGACAAAGACGATGGCAATGCGGCAATTCTGGAAATACTAAGATCCAACCTGAATCTCAATACAGAAATGAAGTTTTCATTCAGGAAGGTGCCGGATGTATGCCATTGGAAGGCATATTACATTGATGACACCGGGGCCTTCAGCGAATACCAGGACGGTATTTTAATCCAAGAAAAAACAGTGGATTTTCCTTTTCTGTTAGTAGAGCCTTTGACAAATTATTCAGCGACTCTTAGCCAGGCTTCTGTTATCGTTACCATTGACTGCGGATATATTGATTTTATGGTACCCTTTGTGGAAAATCCTCATTTGATACGGTCTTCAGCTTTTGAATATGCTGAAAGATAAAAGGAGGGAAAGTGTTATGTTAAAGGGATATATCTTTGAACCGGATGGCACACATACACCAGCGGTATCTTTGGCAGATGCGGAGGCGGCCGTTGCGTATGCTCGGCTTCATGGAGCATTTTGTCATGAAGTAAGAATTGTAGATGAAGATGATTATATTATTATTCAAGTGATAAGAGGGCGACTTGTGTTCCCTGTTATAAGCTGAAATCTAAAGAAAACTGAGCCTCTCAATTGTTGACATGCGCACAAAACAGGAGTATAATAAAAGCATGGTAGGAGGCTGGTTTATGACTGCAAGGGAGATTTTAAAACTTTTACATAAGGATGGATGGAGCGAAGTTCCCAACAGAACGAAAGGCTCACATGTTCAATTAAGCCATCCGACAAAACCAGGCAAGGTGACGATCCCCATTCATTCGGGAGACATTCCCCTTGGCACACTAAAAAGTATTAAAAAACAAGCCGGTATAGAATAGATATAATCACGGAAAGGAGATATAAAAATGCGCAGAGAAACATATTTAGCAATCTTTGAACCAAGTGCTGACGGATACGGAGTATATTTTCCGGATTTTCCGGGTTGCATCAGTTTTGGGGCTACTTTTGAGGAAGCCCAGCGAGAAGCAACAGACGCCTTGAGTTTGCATATATATGGGATGGAAAAGGATGGAGAAACATTACCAACGCCCACTCTTGTTCCTGTCATTGATCCGGATACAGCGCCGGGGTATTTTGTCTCTCCCATCGTGATATATCCAGACATGACAAAAAATGAATTGGATGGGCGCCGGGTAAAGACAAATGTGACCTTGCCAGCCTGGCTAAAAGATGCAGCGGAGCAAAAGGGAATAAACTATTCTCGCTTGCTGGAAATGGCAATCCTTGATTGTCTGAACTCACCACAGAAAACAAACATGGAAAGTCAAAAGAAGAGAAAAAAAGCTCTGTAGTTTGAAAAAACAACAAGACCAAATAAGGAGTAAACGGGAATGAGTAGTAAAGATATACAGAAAGCCCTTCTCATGTGTGGAGATCAGGCAATTGCCGAAATCAGAGACGGTGAAGTATTCCCTGTCCCCGGCAAGGAAAATCTTCTTCCGATGTACTTTCAAGCACATACATTTGTAGAGCCCTGGCTTGCCTCCCGCGCCATTGATAGGCATAGGATAAACTCCAGATTGTTAAAAAAAGCCCTGCGCTTAGAAGAGAGAGACGATGTTTCCACGGTCCTTTATGTAAACGCTGCCACGATCACCGACAACTATTGGATCAAGGATCCCGAATCCAACCAAACATACAAAGAGATCCGCTTCAGCGAAAACTATTTTGATAAATTAGCCTTATATGGGGATGTCAACTCCTTCAGCTTTGAGCGCCCGTCAAGAACACCGGAGCTCACCAGCATCGGAAGTTTTGAAAAATGTTGGCGTTTGGAAGACGGTGCCTGGTGGATGTATAAATCCGGAAGGGCAGAAGAATTGTTTTCCGAGCTTTTTGTCTATAAGCTGGGATGCGCATTAGGCTTCCCTATGGCAGAATACAAAATGGACGGCGAGTATATCAAGACAAAAGATTTTACGGAAGGGAAATGGAATTTTGAGCCTGCGGCCAGTTTTCTTGGTGATAACGAGGATTACTCAGACAATTATCATGCCTTTCAACAATTTGGACAAAGGATTGCCGACGAATATCTTTCTTTGATTGTGCTTGATACCCTGTGTGTGAATATGGATCGGCACACTTATAACTACGGAGTCCTCCGGGATCAGGAAACCGGCGAGATTCTTCGTCTGGCTCCCAATTTTGATAACAACATTGCTTTGATTGCAAGAGGCTTCCTTTCGCCGGGAAGAAGGCAGGAAGGCCTTTTGACATTGTTCAAAGATTTTGTGCAAAAGGAAGGTTTAAAACCCATCCTTCCTATATGCAGTGAAACGATGATTGACAAAATCCTTATGGAAATGGATTTCCCCGTGGACAAAGGCTTTGTAAAAGACTTTATATTGTCCCGATACGAAGAAATGAGGGTGCTATGCAGAGAACCTGAACGGATCCCTCTGGAAGCCCAACTCACCCAGGCAAAAGCGGAAAAAGAAACTGCTGTTGCAACGATATCCATGGGAAGTACTCAGAAAACTGAAGCCACAATTATGAATAAAACAAAAGCGTGGGATTACGCATTGGGAATCATTAGGGCAGATGGTTTGGAACCTTCCAAGGAGTTTTTGGAATTAGTAGAAAAAGAGAAAAGGGGAGAGATTACAGAGCAAGATATTTTAAAACATTTAGACCAAAAATATAGAACAAAAGCGGATACAAAAAAGAAGAATACTCGGAGCAGGTAAGATAGAAGGAGGCCCACCATGAAAAAACGAATTACTATATTGACCCTGGCAGCCCTGCTGCTTTTCACCGCCGCTCCGGTCTACGCCGGAACCAGCACGACGACAACTACCACCACCAGTACAGAAGTGGTCCTTGGCCCTCTGTACTACTCTATCAAATATACGGATCTTCCCACCGAACACTGGGCAGAACCGGCAGTACGGATGATGAGCTATGAAGGCATCCTCGCAGGCTATCCGGATGGAAGCTTTCAGCCAAACGGCACCGTGACCTATGGGGAATTTATCCGCATGGCCACTACCATGACCCATGCCGTGGGAAGTGATACCACAGCAGATCCCGACAGACACTGGGCGCAAAAATACTACGAATGCGGCCTGAACTGCAACTACTACACCCAGTACGATATCACAGAAGCCCAGCTTTCGCAGCCCATCCCCAGGGGCGATATGGCCCTGATCCTTGCCGCCTTGATGCGATCAGAGATCAAGACTGAAAACTACGGAAGTTATGATACCCTCATGGGCAAGATCAACGATGTAAACAGCGGAACAAAGAACGACACCGCCATTATAAAATCCTACGCCACCGGCGCCCTTTCCGGTTACCCGGACGGCAGCTTTCGCCCGGAAGGGACCCTGACAAGGGCCGAAGCCGCCTCTGCCATCTACCGCACAGAATCCCTGGCAGACCGCAGCACCTATGCCAAGCTCCCGGAGATCATCAAGGAAGAACCCACCGCCCCCAGGGAAGAGAAGACTTCCACCGTGGATGTGGATAGTACCCTTGGGTATGAGAATACAATTTGTATTTTGACCATTCGTGATAATTATGATTACACCAAGCCTTTAACCACCACCCAGCAGGCAGATCTTTTGGCAGCCTTAAAGCAGAAGTTCCCGGAAGCCACCGCAAAAGCATTCCTGGCAGCGGCAGTGACTTTTTCGGGTAAAAAACTCCCGGACGGCAAATCAGAAACCAGAAAACAGTATGTGCAAGGGTACCCAGTAGTAATGGCGCATTCAAGTGTAGCTTTTGCCATGGACATTAGGCAGACAACATATAGCAGTGAGTACTGGGATACAAAACCTGGCGAAATCAACGATGGATATTTTTAAACCGCAAATAGTTTTTTTCAAACCCATAGCGAAGTAAAACAGAATACAATGAGGTGTCAAATGAATAAGACTACCGCAAAGACAGGACGGCTCACGCTGCTCCTGTTTTTCATTTTCCTACTGGCTGCAAGTTTCTTTGTGAGCCTTTCTCCTGTCTATGCCGAAACCAACACCACAGTCACCGTTACCGGGAAAAACCCGGTATATACAGTGACTACCACCGTAACGAAGGAAGGAAACATCACCACCACCAAAGTGACCACGAAAAAAGAGGAAACCACCTACGATAAAAGAAAGTTTTCTACTTTGTCCCCCGGTGAAAAGACGGCGGTAATCAATGACCTGATCAAACAGGGATTGGTAAAGCAGTACATCACTGTGGAAGGGGCAGGAAAGCAGTACCTTAGTACCTCTGTCTGGCAAAATGAAGGGATCATTTCCTATGGCCAGACCTATCTTGTCAATGCTGCGGTTTCTGCTACCAGCCACTCCAACTACGATGCGGATAGCGGCCAGTACCGGTACTGGGGCTATGATATCAACGGCGGCCTATATGCCAATGATGATTTCCCGAGGGACTCCGATTCCGGGAAAGCCCCCTATAAAAAGAATTGGCTGACTTTGCAGCAGATAAAAGACAGTACGACTGCGATTAACTATATTGGGAAATATACCATGTATTCGTTATCTTTCCCGGAAGCCGACAAAACCGCCACGGCCAGCCTCTTCCTCACCCAAAACCCGGCCTGGGGAAGCTACGGCATTACGGCCCCCTACATCCTCAACCACTTCTATTTCAATTCTGTGATCTCGGACACTGGTTTCACCCAAGGCCAGTTTATCGGTGTTCATAAGAGTACCTATAACAACCAGCTATATTATCAGTCCTTTGCGGTAAAGCGGGATCAGATCCTCTGGCCGGTACCTACCGTGACCACCACCGAAACAACCACAACCACCATCACGGATTCGGCCGGCACCCCAATTACTACGGACAGCGGCATTGTGGTGGTGGACCCAGACCCCACCATCAGCGCCGTGGCTGCTCTCTCTTTACCAAAGACAACTTATGTGGGCCATCTGGCCTTGGCCAAAGACTGCTCCATGTACGATGTGGACGGTGTCAGCTATTCCGCAGCAAGGGCTTATGAAGAAGGCCTTGCGGACAATGATTTTGATGCGCCGGACGGGGATCTTCGCCGGGTAAATAAGCTCCAATCCACTGTCAG
>JAQUUY010000058.1 GCA_028693645.1 Eubacteriales bacterium
CGTGGAAACGACCCGTACATTAGCAGGATTTTCAGAAGCATTGGCGGCTGCTGCGTGTGTGAGACCGGCCGTAACGAAAACGGCTTTCAAAGTTGCAGAAATCGCGAGAATGGCAATGGCTGCTGCGGGCCCCTCCAGTTTGTCAGGGATCCTTCAGCAACAGGCAGCAATACGGCGTTCTTTTGAGCCTGTGATGCAACAGATAAATTTAGTAAACAGGATGCGGAGTTCGTGGAATTTTGAAGGGTGTTCTGCCGCTGTGAAGGCAGCTCAGGAGACAATGAGTATTTACAACACGATTCCACAAATCACAATCCCAGAGATGTGCTGGAAATTTGATTTGGCAGAGGATGAAGATCTATCCGAAACGGAGCCATCATCGGAGATCGATCCCCCTGAGTTGCCGGAAACAAAAGACGATGAATAGATGAGCAAAGGAGAAAATGAAAATGAAAGCACTCGGTATTGTACGAAAGGTAGATGGCCTTGGCAGAGTGGTTTTGCCCGCAGAACTGAGAAATACGATGGGGATAGATCTTAGGGATCCCTTGGAACTTTTTGTAGAAGATGATTTTATCATATTGAAGAAATATCAGCCGCAGTGCGTTTTCTGCGGAAGTATGGACGATTTGATATATTTTAAGGACAAGAAGATTTGCAGGAAATGCATGGAAACGGCAGTGCGCATGCTGTAGTGCGGCCTGCTCTGTATGATATATCACGAAATTACAAAAAAAGCGTTTTTTCTTACACAAAGTAAAGGATGCCTTGCCTGTAAAAAAAATTACTTGCATTAAGCTGTGTTTTATGAATATAATGGAAAAGATGGTTTGCAAACCGACTTATTTTCCATTTTAAACTAACGAATAATCTTCAGGAGGTTGTAATGAAGAAAGGACTAACAAGTATTGTATTAATTATGGTTTTATTGATGTCCACATGTTTTTCGTATGGAGCACAAGTATCTAAAAATGATTACTATGCACCAACAGGAACTGTTCCAGATCTGGGTCTTGTTGTTGCCTGGCCCATTTATATTGATCTTGTCGTTTCATACACTCGTATATCAAATGCGACCGGAACCCGCATAGACAATATCCGTAATTCATGTTACGAACATCCAAATGGGCATCCCGGCGGAGCTGGTATCTGTAACGGTAGATTGAAGCAGAGCTTCGACAATGGAAGTTTCTCTTCCGTAAATGTGTCCAGCTTCCCCACGCAAACTATTATTCTTCCCTCTCCATCCACTTTGTTTTGGAGTTTTTCCACCGCATCAAGCAGAGTTTTTCGACAAAAAGCAATCATAAAAACAGAAACATCTTTTGCAAATTATAACGCATCTATAATTTACAACCCAAATAGAACCACATCGGTTACTATTAATCACTAAAAGGGAAAGGAGCATCGGATATTAAATATCTGTACAAGAATATGAAAAAATTTTTAATTAGCATTTCTGTGATGTGTGTGCTTATTCTTACCATTGCAGTCGCTGTAACGGCAGCATCAGAAACAGACTACAAAAGTTTAGCTCAAAATGTTAGCAATGGATTGAAAAGTGTTTTTCAAGATGAAAATGCTGCAAAAAAATCCGTTGAAGTTGCCGGAATCATTTTAGGCGAAGAGGTTTCCTCGCAGCAGTTTGAAATTCGGGCAAAAGCATACGAATTAACTGGATCCAAAGCTCCTTACACTGATGCTTGGAATTCATTTAAAATCCAAGTATACGAGCATCAATATGCAAAAGAACATGGAATCTTACCATCAGAAGAGGAAATAAAGACTTTTAGTTCGGAAATGCGAAAAGCGGTAGAGTCATCTCCTGAAGGGCGCGAAGTTCAGAAAATTCTCTTTGAAGGGATGGGCATGACAGCAGACGAGTACTGGAACGACTATAAAATTAAATATGAAGCGCCTTATCATTTGACAAAAATTAAAATAAATGACTACATAACTGCTAATAAGTTAGAGGCGCTCGATGAAACCACTATTCTTAAAGAAGTTGTTGTCGAAAAAATGGATCCTATCTATGAAAACAAAATTTAGTATTGCATAAAAAAACGGGGCCAAAGTGAGGCCCTGTTTTTTTATGCAAATGCTATTACTTGTATTAACAATAAGTATCAAACATCCGGACGCGAATTAATGGATATGAATAGAGCCGGCAACGAGGATGTTATAGTGCGGCCTGCTCTATATCAAGGTTGATGGTATCGCTGTATATGATCAGCTCCCGCCCCTGTTTGGCATGACCGACACTATAGCTTAAAACGATGATTTCTTTGCGGAAAGGAGAATACAGATTGTAAATCGTTTCGCACTCATCGTATGTAACGATCCATTTGTAACCTAAATCTCCAATGACTGTGGCTAACGCTGCGTGATCTGCTTCTGTGAAAGAGTTCTCGTAAAGCAGGGGCCCTTTTTTTACATAAGGAGGATCAATGTTCAATATGGTTTCCTCTACAGGATAATGAGGCAGTGCCGTTTGCAGAAAAACAGTGGCATCCAAATTATAAACATCGATCCGTTCTCGGTTATCATAGATCTTCCGTATTTTCCGGATGAGATCTTCTGTGTTAAAGCGAGCATCCAGTTTATAGGTGCCGGTCTGCTCGATTCCACCTATTGGGCCGCCTCCTATAATTCCGGACACGTTGCAGCGGTTCAAAAAAAATGTAGCAAAAGCAACTTCTGAACAAGAAAAAGAGAACGGATCCCCATAAATTTCCCGTTGTTCATGCCAGCCTACAATGTCAATGGTGCAATCGTTAATTGCTGCACATAATTCTTCGGCTGCGTGTACGCAGGTATGCCAAAAACAATAAATTCTATAATCGACATCGTTCAGAACAATTCGATCCACATCACCATTAAAAAGCAATTTTAGTGCAAGCCCTGCCCCTCCCGCAAATGGCTCAACATATGTGCGGGCATTTCCTCGCAGGTTGCTCTCAATGACCGGCTGAATAAGATTATAGAGTTTTGTTTTCCCGCCGGGATACCGTAATGGAGAATCCGTTTTTGGCATTATTATCACCTCAAATGGATTCTATCATATTGTGAAACATTTGGCCATAGAAAAATCAATATAAACATTCTCTTAAAAATTTTTGATACACTTGGAAAATTTCTTTAATAACCTTTGAGCTGGGATAAGCTTCGGTGTTATGCATATAACCATTGAATAGTTGCCTCGCACCACCTTTTTCCGTCTCGGCTTTTATTGCTCGACCCTCGTCAGGGGTCAGTTTATGTTTGGTTACCAAGTCGTCCTTGGCGGCAAAAATAGCATCTTTAAATTCTATTGTAGTAGCATCACCATTGACGGTTCTCGGGTTTTGGTTGCGCTCCAGGTACTCTTTGGCACTTAACTCCAACAGGGCACGAAGCAGACAGCCACAGGCGTTTGGATAATCCTCAACCGGGAGATTTTTTAATTCCTGTATTATGGAAGTAATTCTGTGGTTGCGGGATTGAATTCTAAACGCAGCGGGGATAACCGTTGGACAGTCTTTAAAAATATCTTTAGGCATCTTTTGAGATGCCGGGGAACCATTCGGTTTATCGAAAACGGCAACAGCTTTTGCATCTGAAACACCAGCAAATAGTGGCGCGGCGGATGGCTGCATTTTTTGAAAAGAAGTTTGCACGACAGGGTCTTCCGCAGGTATGCTTTCTCCAAGATATTGAGCCTGCATTTGAGAAAAGAATGCTTCGATTTCGCTTTGACTGTAAACCACTCCAACAGTTTTTTTGTATAAGGCAGATGCAACAAGCTTCATTTTTTCCTTAAACTCTTCTTCAAAACCGTCTTTGACTTTGTAGGTACCACCGTCCTTGACGAGATGTAAAAATTCCAAACCAATCGGTCTTAGGATACGCTCCCAATTTGTTTTTGTTACCCCTTCAATCTCTTCTTTGGTAAGTGTTCCTTTTCGTTCCAAGTCATCAAGAAAGATAACCAGATTTTCTTTTCCGTATACTCGATAGTCAAATCGTCCTTGTTGCATTGCATCCCATTTGACAATGCCAATGCCGCCGCGTTCGCCCAAGTGCCGGATCTCTAAAAAATGAAGCAGAGATTCATCACTTTCCGAGGGAAAAACATTTACATTAATATGCTCAAAATCTAAAGCTTCTCGGTTTTCAATATTTGCTATGTCTCTTGAAATAGAAGCATACTCTTTTTCAATCAGGCTTGGGTTTTGGAGAAGTTTAAGAGCTGCAATTCGTCTGTTTCCTTCAGCGACACGATAAAAGCCCGCTTCTTCATCCGGAAAAACCGCGATAACATCAAGCCCGCTCAAATTATATTTGGCGATATCTTTTGCAAGAAGAACCAGCTTTCTCTTCTGGTCTTCCACCACCTTCAATAAGGCCTCTTGTTCACTTTCTGATTTAGATAGTCTTGGGTTATCAAGATACAGTCTGATTGCGGACAAGCTGAGTATTTTTTGCATAGCACACCTCTTACCTGCGGAAATAAAATATATGTTTTCACTTATTGCACATTGTGCAACAAGTTGAATTTTCTTTTCTACATATTTGTGTAATGCATTCCTATTCGCGATAACAATACACTTAGGATCCGTATTCGAAGTTTTTGTACCTGAGTTTATCGGGGAAAGAATGTCTATCAATAATTCTACCTATTTCAAAAACAACGGCCAAATTAAAATTTTCTACCGGAGCATAAAAACTGTTGTCTTCTTTCCTGAAAAAATTAACTCCATCGCAGTATATATGTTGATAAACTTCGCTCAAATCATGGACTCTGGAGATTTTTAAGACCCCTTCGTTATTCATGATTCCTGCTGTTATTGAATGATTGCCATTATGAACAAAAGTCAATCCAAGCGGCATCCAAATTGCTGCTCGATGGTTATGGAGATCTTGAGTCCATTCTCCCCAATTCTTGCATTCTCCAATATAGGAGTATGCTCTCGACAGTCTGTTTGCCTCCCAGGGGCAGGTTAAAACTGCATCAAACCCCAATTGAATTTCAATTTCTTTGTCTTCAATTAACGAATCATCTACAAACATACTGTATGTTATTTCGCGATTAAAGTGATCGGTATATAAAAAACTGGTTCTGCGCGGCGAATTCTTTTCATCGATATCTACCTCGGGCAATACATCATATATATCAAAACCTTTTACCATATTTGGTTCATGTGTGGATATGGATTTGAAAATGTTCTTATACAGCTCTTGATCAACTAATTGCTTAATAAGAAGGTACACCGGATGGGTGTGCCCGTATTCTTGCGTTGTTTCAATTATTCTTTCAGCTGTTGAAAGAATCTTGCGCATTTCTTGGCGCCTTTGCGCTTCTGCTTCGATACGCATAACTTCATTCTGCTTTTTCATTATTGTATTCAAGATCCAGTTCAAACAATCAACCTCCAATTTACTTCTTGCACATTGTGCAACAAGTTGAATTTTCTTTTCTACATATGAACAATATCATAAAGTTTATCCTTTGCAATCAGGAGAAATGCGGAAACATATCCAATAAAATAAGGGAACCCGAATATAAATAAAAGCCCAACAAGAATAAAAGGATTTTCTTTGAAGTCCTGGATACTGCCCTGAATATCAAAGAGAGACAGAAATAAAAAGAGCCCTAAGAAAAACCTTGATATCATAAAAGCCCAAGCGGTAATAAACTCAAGAAAAAGACAAGATAGAGCAACAAACGGTAAGATGAGAAGACAGAGGAGTTTTAACGGGAATCGGACAACGGCAGGAAGTCTTTTTTTAGTCTGCTGGTAAAATTCCCAGCCGGCAGGTTCACCCCAATCTGACGATGTATCTTGTTGGCTATTTGAAAAAGGAGAATTTTCGAATTTCAAACTGCTATCGTAAATCGTCCGTTCTACAGGATCCGAAAGAGTTTCATAGGCCTCCTGGATAAGTCTGAAAAAGGCCGTTGCATTAGCAGCATCGTTTGTATCGGGATGGTATTTTAGAGAAAGCTTTCGATAAGCGGATTTGATATCATCCTTTGTGGCATTTCGATCAAGACCCAAAATCTCGTAATAATCCATTTTCTGATTGTACGATGAAGCCATGTCAATTTCTCCATTAGAACTTGTTGCACAATGTGCACGAAGTCTTCCGACCTACAACTTACTTGTTAATTTCCCGTTTTTCGGTTCGACCCAGAAGGTAATCCACGGAAACATCATAAAACTCTGCCAGCTCGGCAAGCGTTTCTGCCTCAGGAAAGCGGGTTCCGTTTTCCCATCGCGAAACAATGGTCTTTTGCCGTCCAACGGCTTCCCCTACTACGGTTTGTGAAATTTTGTGTTCTTCCCGCAATTTTTTTAAGTTTTTTCCTAATATTTCTTTACTAAACATGATTTCCTTCTTGACTGTTCCCGCGATGGGAACTACAATGAAATTAGATAATAGAATTACCTAAAATCATTATACCTTGTCTCAAAAAAAAAACAAACAAAATTGCCAAATATTATGTGACACCCGGATTCAGATAAGGTAATATAAGTAGGAAGAGGAAATCATCGGTGGTGCAGGGGTGCATCGCCATCAAATAGGAGCAGCAGAAGCTCCGGCAGAGAGAAGCCAGGGACCGTGCCGGAAAACTCAGTCCGGACCTTGAAAAGAGGCGTTACGACAGAACGCAACATATGCAGCATCCAGCGAAGACGATTGAGGGAATGGAGCGAGTGATGGCGCGGGGATCGGGAGATCCCGGGAGCGATAAACAAAAACCTTGCGATGATATTTTCATGAGCGCTTTAGCTAAAACAAATAACAGCGGTAGGTAAGCCGTGAACTACGGAGGTTAGAGAGATGAAGAGTTGGGTGTTCCCTGGTTGTTCGGGGGCGGGGCAAATAGAACAACTAACATTAAAATAACGGCGGGTCATTGTAGATTTGACGGTCCTCGATGATCCGCCGTTTCGTTAAATTCTTAAGCGTACATTACAGTCAGGCATATATAAAGGAAGGATAATTGACGGAAAAAACAATCTCTGCCATAATATATGGGAACTAATCCAAACACAGGGAACGGGGCAATATGGGCATGAGATTATCCGAGGCAAAAGATCAATTTCTTACACACTGTTACGAACAAGGCCTTTTGGGGCGTTCGATTCGAAATTACGAAGAAAACATCAGACGGTTTATGGAATATACCGGCGAGGAAATAGATACAGCAGAAATCAATGAAACTCTGCTACAGGGATATACAAAATCCCTGTACAAACGAAAAGAAAAGCTTTCCGTGGCTACCATTGGAACATACAAGCGCCATGTGAAGGTCTTTATCAAATGGATGGAGAAAAAAGGCCATGTAAAGGGACACCCCTCCATGGAGTTTTTGGTGCCCAAGCAGCCGAAAAAAGTCATACATGTGCATTCGGAGGAAGAAATCCGGATGATTTTTGATGTAGTGGACGGACAGGAAGAATGGATCCGCTACCGAAACTGTAGCATGATTGCCTTGATGCTGGATTCGGGCCTGCGCCGGGAAGAAGTCTGCAAAGTGGATGTAGCCGATTACAATGCCCATGCCTATGTGCTTTTAGTACATGGTAAAGGGGGAAAAGAAAGAATGGTCCCGGTGGGAAAGATCACCCGGGAATACATCAAACAATACCAGGCCTTAGCGCCCGTGGTATTGAAACGGGCACTGTTTATATCCTCAAGAAAGGGAGCGGAGCGCATCACCACCAGCGCTCTCAGCTCCGTGGTTAAACAGGTAAATACGGCGCTGCCCTTTCCTGTATCCTCTCATAGGCTGCGGCACAATTTTGCCACCAATTTTTGTCTGGATGCGTATATGAAAAAGGGAAATGTGGATATCTATCAGCTCATGCTTCTTTTGGGGCATGAGGATCCGGACACCACCAAGCGATATCTGCACATGGCCCAGTCTGTCTTGATTTCAAAATCAAACATATCTCACTTAGACAGTATTTATTTGAACGAGGAACAATAGAACATGAAAAAACCCGCAATTACTTGCGGGTTTTTTCGTTGACGTTAGAACAACTAACATTAAATTCAACGGAAATCACTGTAGATTTGACGGTCCTCGATGATTTCTCGTTGGTCGGACAACCTTTGCTGTCCTTTGGAATGGCACGCCAGGAGGGATTCGAACCCCCGACCTACTGATTCGTAGTCAGGCACTCTATCCAGCTGAGCTACTGGCGCATAAATTGTGCGGTTAGGCACGTTGGTAATTATACAACAGCTAAACAGCTTTTGTAAAGTCTAAATTAAGGAGTTTG
>JAQUUY010000059.1 GCA_028693645.1 Eubacteriales bacterium
TTTTGGCCGTTTTGTTAATCTGTGTCTTTTTGTTTACGAACGGGATTCCGGCAATCAAGGAAATTGGTCTGATGGAGTTCCTTTTCGGCACCAAATGGGCCCCGAATAACGTACCTCAAAGTTTTGGGATACTGCCCATGATTATGGGTAGTATCAGTGTCACGGCAGGTGCTGTCGTGGTCGGTGTTCCAATCGGGATTCTGACGGCCGTTTTTTTAGCTTATTATTGCCCGGCCCTTTTATACCGATACCTGAAACCCGCAGTGGAACTACTGGCAGGAATTCCTTCGGTCATTTACGGATTTTTCGGCTTGGTCGTTATGGTTCCGTTCATCAGAGGTTTTTTCGGTGGGAATGGAAACAGTATGCTGACAGCGTCGCTCCTTCTTGGAATTATGATTCTTCCGACGATTATCGGGGTCAGCGAAGCAGCACTCTGCGCCGTGCCCAAGCATTACTATGAAGGAGCACTTGCACTCGGCGCGACACATGAGAGAGCTATTTTTAGCACTGTGCTCCCGGCTGCAAAATCAGGAGTGCTTGCTGCAATCGTCCTCGGAATAGGTCGTGCCATCGGAGAAACGATGGCGGTCATCATGGTCGTCGGAAATCAGGCACGTATGCCGGAGGGATTGCTCAAAGGCGTGAGAACAATGACCGGAAATATCGTTCTTGAAATGGGTTATGCGGCAGATTTGCATAGGGGCGCTCTCATTGCAACCGGTGTCGTACTGTTCCTCTTCATTTTGCTAATCAATATGACATTCAGCTTCCTGAAAAGGAGGGAGATTCAATGAGCGGTAGAAAAACATCCATCCTATTGAGGATTCTGGTTTTCCTGGCGGCAGCGGTAACGTTCGGAATGTTATTGTTCCTCGTCGGATACATTCTTGTCAAAGGAGTTCCTTATCTTAGCCCTTCTTTGTTTTCCTTTGAATACAATTCAGATAACGTATCAATGTTTCCGGCTGTTGTTAATACTGTCATCATGACCTTGCTATCGCTTCTAATCGCGATTCCCCTTGGCATTTCGACAGCAATCTATTTAAATGAATACGCAAAGCGTGGAAATAAGCTTGTTGGAATTATCGGAGTCACCGCAGAAACGCTTGCGGGCATTCCGTCTATCGTATATGGGCTGTTTGGCCTCCTGTTTTTTGTAACTTGGCTTGGATGGGGCTACTCCATTCTCGCCGGAAGTGCCACCTTAGCAATCATGATATTGCCCTTAATTATGCGGACAGCTGAGGAAGCGTTGAAATCCGTTCCGGATAGCTTTCGTGAAGCAAGCTTTGGGCTTGGGGCAGGGAAGTTCAGAACCGTTTCCAAAATCGTGTTGCCCGCCGCTGTTCCGGGGATTCTTGCGGGAGTCATTCTTTCCGTCGGACGTATCGTCGGAGAAACAGCTGCGCTAATCTACACGGCAGGTACCATTGCAGCTCTCCCCGGAAATTTGATGTCCTCAGGCCGTACGCTTTCTGTTCATATGTATCTTCTTTCAAGCGAAGGCTTTCATACAAATGAGGCGTATGCGACTGCGGTCGTCCTCCTTCTAATCGTGTTTGGAATCAATACGCTTTCCGGCGGTATCGCAAAAAGAATAAGTAAAACCTAACAGCGCGGGTATTAAGAAACAAAGGAAACAAATATGAGCAATAATTTAAACAGAGAAAAAATGAAAACAACGAATCTCGATGTTCATTACGGCGATTTTCAGGCGTTGAAAAATATAAATATCGCCTTGCCGCAAAATGAAATTACCGCATTTATCGGCCCTTCCGGTTGCGGAAAATCGACGTTCCTGAAAACGCTGAATCGCATGAACGATCTCGTGGAAGGATGTCGAATCACGGGCGAAGTATTGCTTGACGGAGAAAATATATACAAAGGAATGGATATCAATCTGCTTCGAAAAAGAGTCGGCATGGTTTTCCAAAAACCGAATCCCTTCCCCATGAGTATCTACGACAACATCGCTTATGGACCGAGAACGCATGGCGTTTCTTCCAAACTCAAATTAGATGAGATTGTGGAAGAGGCTCTGCGCTCCGCAGCTATTTGGGAAGAGGCAAAGGATCGTTTGAAAAAAAGTGCACTTAGTCTTTCGGGCGGGCAGCAACAGAGAATCTGTATTGCGAGAGCCTTGGCGGTAAAGCCTGAGATTCTGTTGATGGACGAGCCGACGAGCGCACTTGACCCGATCTCGACAGCAAAGATCGAAGACCTTGTTCTGGAATTGAAAAAAGATTATACTATCATTATGGTAACTCATAATATGCAGCAGGCCGCCCGCGTATCAGACAACACTGCCTTTTTCCTCCTGGGAGAAATCGTTGAGTATGGAGATACAGAGACCCTGTTTTCGATTCCCAAAGATAAAAGAACCGAAGATTACATTACAGGGAGGTTTGGATGATGAGAAACCGTTTTGAAACACAACTGGAAGAACTGAATACCGAATTGATCCTCATGGGAGGATTGATCGAAGCTTCAATCAGTAGCGCTGTAAAGGCCTTGATTGAACAGGATAAAGAACAGGCACAGAAAGCGATTCTCGCAGATGTTGAAATCGATGAGAAAGAAAAAGAAATTGAGAGTCTGTGCTTAAAACTGCTTTTGCAGCAGCAACCCGTCGCTCGCGACCTCAGGTTGATTTCTGCGGCATTGAAAATGATTACCGACATGGAGCGAATTGGGGACCAAGCCGCTGATATTTCAGAGATAGCAATCTATCTTTCTGACGGACCTCATGTGAAAAAACTGGAAACAATCCCGGAGATGGCAAAAGCCACAATCAAAATGGTCTCAGACAGCATTGATGCGTTTGTTCGAAAAGACTTGGTTTTGGCGGAAGCTGTCATTGACGCGGATGATATTGTTGACGAACTTTTTTTGACGGTCAAAAATGATTTGATTGCTTTGATTCACGGAAATGCTGAAACCGGCGGACAGGCTCTGGATCTTTTAATGATTGCGAAGTATTTTGAGCGAATCGGCGATCATGCGGTCAACATTGCGGAATGGGTGAGCTTTTCCATTACGGGAGAACATAAGTCCGGCCGCGTATTGTAGTGTAAGCAGGAGATAAAATAGAATGATCTATTGCGTTGAGGACGACAAAAATATCAGAGACCTTGTTGTTTATGCTCTCAGGACAGGCGGCTTTGCGGCGGAAGGCTTTCCGGATGCGGAAAGCTTTTATGCTGAACTCAAAAAAGCAAACCCGGAGTTGGTTCTTCTTGACATCATGCTTCCCAGCGAAGATGGGATGTCTGTGCTTGCCAGACTCAAAAGCCGAAAGGAAACAAAAGCGATTCCGGTTGTCATGCTGACAGCAAAAGCCGCAGAATATGACAAGGTACAAGGACTTGATCTCGGCGCGGACGATTATATCGTGAAGCCCTTTGGCGTCATGGAGCTTCTTGCCCGTGTCCGAGCAGTCCTTCGCAGAAGCGGTGCCATTGAGGAAGCAGAGCACAAGCTCGCCGCCGGAGGAATCGTTCTTGACCTTGAGAGTCATCAAAGCTTTGCAGAAGACAAAGAAATAGAATTGACATACAAAGAATTTGAATTGCTGCAATATCTTTTGGAAAACAGGGGCATTGTATTGTCCCGGGAGAAGCTTTTGAAAGCGATTTGGGGCTATGATTTTGAGGGGGAGACAAGGACGGTCGACGTTCATATCGGAAATCTTCGCCAAAAACTGGGCGCCTGCGGGAATCAAATCGAAACGGTTCGTGGAATCGGCTATCGCATCGGAGGAGAAAAATGAAAAAAAAGGTTTTCCATCAGATGTGTGGACTCGTGCTTGTGACCTTGCTGCTTTCTATGGCAATGGTTTCTTTTGTTTTTTACAACCAATTAAAAGAAGACATTCATCGTGAACTGTCGAGCGGTACCGCCTATATCAAGACGGGCTTGGAAGCTGAGGGAGTCGATTATCTTCTCGCAATCGAAGGCCAACACAAAGATTCTCGTATTACTTTAGTAGGGGCAGACGGAGATGTTATTTTTGACAGCGAAGTGGACTTATCAAAATTAAATAATCACAAAGATCGGCCCGAAATTAAAGAAGCCCTTCAAACGGGTGTTGGTGAGGCGGTGAGGATGTCCGATACCATCGGCAGACAAACCTATTATTATGCGGAAAAACTATCGGATGGAACCGTCCTTCGGCTCTCGAGCACGACAGACAATGTTCTTGCAACATTGATGAAAAGTGTACCGTTCCTGCTCGGAATCATTTTCTTCGTGCTGTGTCTGGCGCTTTTACTTGCAAATTATCAAACGAAGCGTTTCTTGGAACCAATCAATGCGCTGGATCTTGAGCATCCGATGGAAAACGACAGCTATGATGAACTTTCCCCCCTACTTCTGCGCATCCACCAGCAACATCAAAGGATTGAAGAGCAGATTGCCGAATTGGGGCAAAGACAGCAGGAGTTCAAGGCAATCACCGACAATATGAAAGAAGGACTGATCTTAATTGATGCAGAGGGATTAATTCTTTCTGTAAACCAGAGCGCCTTAGCACTCTTCCACGGGGGTTCCTCTGTCACGGAAGGTCGTCATATTTCTAATCTCAATCGCGATAGCGGACTTCAGAAAGCAGTTGACAGTGCACTTGCCGGTGTTACTGCAGAGGAAATACTCTCGCTTGGCAGCAAGCTGTTTCAGCTCCATGCAAATCCCGTGTTTGAACAGTCTCGGATTAAAGGCGCCGTTTTGTTACTTTTAGACGTGACAAAGGAACGTGAGTCCGAGAAAATGCGGCGTGAATTTTCGGCAAACGTCTCTCATGAATTAAAAACTCCACTTACGGCAATCTCCGGATTTGCAGAGCTTCTGCGCGATGGCCTTGTGAAACAAGAAGACATTGCTTCATTTGGAGGAAAAATCTTCGAAGAAGCGGCTCGCTTAATCGCACTGATCAATGACATTATAAAACTCTCAGAGCTTGATGAAAATGATGTCTTGTTGCCCAAAGAGCGGATGGACCTTCGAGAGACCGCGGAAGCTGTTTTGTCGAGGCTTGAGCCGCTGGCAAAGAAAAATGGAATCACACTTCGGATGGAAGCGGAAGTGACTTGGATAAACGGGGTACCCCGGCTCCTTGATGAACTGATTTATAATCTTTGCGAAAATGCGATAAAATATAATCGAAAAAATGGCTCTGTATTTATCAAGCTCAGACCCGAAGGAAAACAAGCGGTTCTTTCCGTCGAAGATACCGGGCTCGGCATTCCTGAAGAAGAAATTGGGCGTATTTTCGAACGCTTTTATCGTGTGGACAAAAGCCATTCAAAGGAAACCGGAGGAACCGGACTGGGTCTTTCTATTGCAAAGCATATTGCGGCCTACCATGGAGGAGAGCTTTTGTGCAAGAGTATTTTTGGAGAGGGCACCGTGATGACAGCACGCTTCCCGCTCTTTTGAGTGGGAAATAATAGAGGATGAGACAAAACAATGGTATGAATATTGAAAAATATGATTATTTATGTTAATCTCTATAGAATATATAAATCATATATTCGTACAATCTTCATTGTGGGGAAGGGCGAGGCAACAGCAGAATGACGGAAATCGTTAGAAAGCTTCGTTATTCAAAGTATTATTTATTGGCGATTGCGTTTTTGATTGCCATTTTTGCTATGTTCTTTTATATGGAGGCGTTGACTCAAAATATTGAGGCGCGCAGCCAAGCTGTCCTTCGTGACACCACAAAACATCTTTACAGCAGTTTTACAGAAAAAGCAGAAGACGAATGGAACATCCTTACCCCGTTGGCGTATTTTGCGGCAAAGGAGGAGGATTTCTTGCATTCCGAAGATCTCCGGAAAAGAATGTTGGATTTGCAAGAATCTTCGGGTTACGACTACGTTTTTGCGGCAGACATGAGGGGGAACACTCTCACGTCTTACAATGAGCGTCTTTACGTTGGAGATCGTGCCTATTTTCGAACAGCGATGAGAGGCGAAAATGTTCTTTCGGATGTTATTGAAGGCAGAGTCTCACACAAATCGGTGCTCTGTGCAGCAGTGCCGATCCGAAAAGAAGAAAAAGTAGTGGGAATTGTCTCGGCTGCAATTGTAATCCCTGAGTTTGAAGCTATCACAAAAGCTTCGATTTTTGACGGTGCCGGAGATGTTTATATTACGACGAAAACGGGAGACTTGATTGTCGGTAACGATAAGGAGAGCGAGTTTTTCCTTGGCGACAATTTATTTGTTTCCTTTTTAAAAGAAGCAAACAGAAAACAAATCAACGAAGAACAGATTATCAATGACTTTCATTCGGACAAAGAAGGATTTTTCCCCTACACAGACCAAGGAGAAAAGTACTATGCTTACTATGCGCCGCTTGGCATGAACGACTGGTTTGTGATTTGTACCGTACCGGCTGCTGTTATCGATAAGCAGACCGATAGTTTGCAAAAGATGCTCTGGTTCCTGACGGTCGGCCTTTTACTTTCTTTTGCTTTGATCTTGGTGTTTGTAGGGCTTTCGGGCAAAGAAAGCAGAGAGATTCTCCGTGAAAGGAATCACGAACTTGAAATTAACGAACGCCGATTTCGGATGGCTTCCTCTCTTTACAATAATGTTGTAATAGAGTGGAACATCGAGGAACGAGAATTGATTTTCTTGAGCGGGTACGAAAACATTGCCGCAGAACCAATCCTAAAAAATTATCCGCAAAGTGCGGTTGAAAAAGGATTGGTCCACCCCGATTCGGCGGAAGCATTCCTTAAGATGCATGAAGGGCTTTCAACAGCTGATAATGTGCTTTGCGGAGAATTTAAACTTTTGCTCCGAGGGAATTCCTTCGTTTGGTGTCGCATTGATGAATTGCTTCTTTTTGATGAAGACGGAAAACCGGTCCGAGCAATCGGCAGAATTACCGACATCAACAAGGAACGCGAAGAAATCGAACTATTGAAGTCGAAAGCAAAACTCGACAGTGGAACCGGCCTTTATAATAAAGAAGCAACGCGGCTCCTTGCTGAGGATTGCCTGAAACAGGATCCTGCAAGTAAGCATGCGTTGCTAATTATAGATCTGGATGATTTTAAAGAAATCAATGATAGTCGCGGACACGTAGAAGGCGATCGCATTCTTTTGAACGCGGCAAATATCATGAAAGAACTCTTTCGTTCGAGCGACATCATCGGCAGGATTGGAGGAGACGAGTTTATGGTCTTGGTTCGTTCCGTCGGCGATGAGCTGTTCCTTGAATCGAAAATCCGTAGACTATGCGAGAGGGTTCGTGAGCACGATGACATTACTTTGAGTGTAGGAATCGCACAGTATCCTTTGGACGGCAAAGACTATATTTCCTTATATCGCTGTGCTGACAATGCGATGTACGAAGCAAAAGCGAGAGGAAAAGGGACCTTTGCTTTTTACAACAATTAAAAACGTGCGAGCAGCGGGCGAAGTTTTTTTGCAATCAGAACCGTTGCGAGAATCTTAATCGCGTCACCGGCAAGAAAAGGAATCACACAAAGGAACAGGGCTGAGATCAGTCCTGTTTTTGTTATGAAAACAAACCAGAGTGTCCCCAAAGTGTAGCAAGCGGCAAGACCGACAACAAGAGCGCCAATCATGCGCGGAACGGAACAATTGCTTCCTTTTGACAAAAGCCCTGCAAGAAAGGCGGCAGCGACATAGCCAACGATATAGCCACCTGTGGGACCAATCAAGACGCCGGGGCCGCCGGTAAAATTCGCGAAGACAGGAAGACCAATGAGTCCAAGGCATACGTAAACGATGATGCTGAGTGAACCCATCTTAGGGCCAAGCAGGATGCCTGCGCAAAATACGGAAAAGAGTGCAAGATTGATTGGCACAGGTGAGAAAGGAAGGGGAATCGTGATCATTGCTCCTGCAACCGTCAAGGCAGCAAAGAACGCGCAAAGAATCATTTGTTTTGTTTTTGATTGTTTCATTTTTCAAATCCTCATTCGATATTTATTATTGCGAAAACGAAAAAAGCTTGCTTAATCAGCCGCAAACCCACGAATTGAAACCTCTCCGGAGTTCAACGTCTGTGTTTTACCATCATTCATTTCGACGATTAAGGCGCCGCTATCATCGATGGCAATGGCTTTTGCCTCGTAGCTTTCTTTCCCTCCGGGAAGAACGGTTATCTCTTGCCCGAGAAGAAAACAACGAGAACGATACTCTTCCATGAAATCTTCGGCACGTGGTTTTGCTGCAATCGCGAAGACTTCGCGCAAGACAGCCGCAGCGAGAA
>JAQUUY010000060.1 GCA_028693645.1 Eubacteriales bacterium
ACATCGAAGGCGCAAACAGCTTGATGATGTTCCAGTTCTCACCAAGAACAACCGCTTTCGATCAGGTTCACAAACTTCTTTATGATGACAAAATTGTAAACTACGGTAACGTTGTTGCTTTAGTTGCCGCTGATACAAAAGCACACGCTTTGGCTGCGGCAGCAAAGGTTAAGGTCGAAATCGAACAACTTCCGGCATATATGAATTATCTCGATGCAGCGATGCCTGACGCGAAGCGCATCTTCGAAAACATGGACAACGTCTACAGCTATCAGCCGCTTCTCAAGGGCGATTCCGAGAAGGTTCCCGAACTTATCGACGAAGCAGAATATGTTGTCGAAGGGAGCTTCTATTCGACCAGAGAACCGCACATGTCCATCGAAGGCGACACCGTGCAGGCATATTATGATGAAGACGACAAGCTTTGCGTCCATTGCAAAACCATGACGCTTTACTTTGACCGTGATGACATTGCGACTGCGACCGGACTTCCTGTCGAAGATATCCGCGTCATCGAAAACCCGACCGGCGGTTCTTTCGGTTGGGCAATGAGTGCTGCCTCCTACTCGCTCGCAGCAATCGCTTGCATGGTATTGAAGCAGCCCGTTGCGCTCTCCATGGATTATGCGCAGTTTATGGCCTACAGCGGCAAGCGCTCCCCTGCTTATATGAACGGAAGACTTGCTTGCAATAATGACGGCAAGATCGTTGCCGGCGAATTTGATGCCGGTCTCGATCACGGATTCGACCCGGCTCTCGGAGATGACAAGCTCAGCAAGATTGTTCGTTTCATGTTCTTCCCCTACAATGTTCCCAATGCAGCCGGTTTAGCCAGAGTCGCTATGACAAACCATTCCTTTGGAACCGCATACAGAGGTTACGGCGCTCCCCAGGCCTATACCTGCGGCGAAGCATTAATCGACATGATGGCCGAAAAAATCGGAATGGATCCCTTCGAATTCAGATATAAGAATATCGCAAGAAAAGGTGACACCAATCTGAACAGCGTAGAGTTCCTGCAATATCCGATGGAAGAAATGATGGATAAAATGAAACCGCTCTACGAAAAAGCAGTCAAAGAAGCCAAAGCGGCTGATACAAAAGAAGTTCGCCGTGGTGTAGGACTTGCTTGGGGCGGATACAACGTCGGCCTTGGTTCTGCTGACGTCGCAAGCGTCGCAATCGAACTTGTCGGCGATGCAAAATTCATCAAATACGATACTTGGCAGGATCAAGGTCAAGGCGGCGATGCAGGTTCCCTTATTTGCACTCTCGAAGCGCTGAAACCCTATTTCCCGAACGTTACGCCTGATGACATCAAACTCATCCAAGACGACAGCAAATACTGCCCGAATACGGGTGAATCTGCAGGTTCCAGATCGCACTTTGCAAACGGAAAAGCAAGTCTTCTTGCAGCACAAAACCTTGCAAACGCAATGCGCAAAGAAGATGGAAGCTTCCGTAGCTACGCAGAAATGGTTGCCGAAGGAATCCCGACCAGATACGAAGGAGACTGGGAAGCAGCTTCCGAATGGAATGAATTCCAGCTCTTAGATCCCAACACCGGCGTGGGAAGCCCGACTTACGCTTATACCTATGCCCTCTTCATGGCAGAAGTCGAAGTCGACGTTGCGACCGGAAAAACTACAGTCATCGGCATCACCTGCGTAGACTGGGTCGGCAAAATCGGAAACATCCAGTCTGTTAACGGACAAGCTTACGGCGGAATTTCACACGCAATCGGCTTTGCTCTCAGCGAAAACTATGACGATGTCAAAAAGCACAGCAATATGTATGGTGCCGGCGTCCCCTATATCAAGGATGTTCCTGACAAGATTGACCTCATCCATCTCGATGGCGTTGACGAACGCGGACCCTTTGGTTCTTCCGGAGCTTCCGAAGCGTTCCAGTCCTCTGACCACGTTGCCGTCATCAATGCGATTAGAGATGCTTGCGGAGTCAGAATCTATGAACTTCCGGCTACCCCCGAAAAAGTCAAGGCAGGAATCGATCTTCTTGCTGCAGGCGGTAAGCTTGAAGCACCAAAGAAATACTTCCTCGGATCTGATCTTTATGAAGAACTCGAAAAGATCAAAGCAAACCCGGTCGAAGCGTAAACGGTACGGTTGATTATTGACCTTACTGCATAAGGTTTCCGCTCCTTAGTCACACGATTCTTCCTGTGACTAAGGAGTTTCCTTTTATGCTATACTTGAGATACTACAAAAGAATTTTTTTCCGAAAAACATAGAGGAGCACCACCATGGAAAAATACTGGAAACAATTTCAAAACTGCCTTCAAAAAGAAGCTCCGTTTTGTACCAATACCTGCCCCTTCCACATGGAAGTCCTCGAATTTCAGGAAAAGATGGCAAGGAAAAGCTACAACGCCGCCTACAAGACCTTTCGCAATACGGTCGCCTTTCCGGATATCGTTGCTGCGCTTTGCCCATCCTATTGTTCCGGGGTTTGTCCGAGAAAGGACAGCGATCAAGCGGTGCAGCTTAATCTGCTTGAAAAAACTTGTGTCGCTCGCGCAACAAAAAAAGAACCTACGGATTACAATGTACCGAAAAAAGATGCCAAAATCGCCGTGGTCGGCGCCGGTCTTAGCGGGCTTGCCTGCGCTTTGCGCTTGGCGCAAAAAAAATATGACGTTACCATCTATGAAAAAACAGACCGCTTGGGAGGACAACTTTGGGACCTCCTTCCGTCAGAACTTTTCCTTGCCGATATCAGCCGACAATTTCAACATGAAATTTATGCAATGCATTTAAATACAGAGATCAAAAGCCGAGAGGATCTGAAAGCAGGAGGCTTTCAGGCCGTTTATGTCGCCACCGGAAGTGGCGGCCCTGATTTTGGCATCTCGGGTGGGGAGGATGGCCATTGTCTCATAGAAGATAAGACTGCTTTTTTCGCAGGCGGCAGTTTGATGGGCAAAGACGTCATGCAGGCGCTTGCCGAAGGGCTTTCTATGGCTTGGGCAATCGAAGTCTTCGTCAAAGCAGAGAAACTCGAATATCCCGAAGATATGGCCGCTTGCCGCATCGTTGCCGACCCCGATAAATTGAAAAAAACCGCTGCTGTTTTGCCTACAGATAACGGGCTATTCACCGATGAAGAAGTCGTTCAGGAAGCGAATCGCTGCATCCGTTGCCAGTGCGATGGCTGCATGACATACTGCGACCTTTTTGCCTATCATAAAAAGTGGCCGCTTCGGGTTCGCGATGACATCATGTCTACGATTGCGCCATCAGAGTCGATGCTGCACAAAACACCCGCTACAAGATTACTCAACACCTGTACCCAATGCGGCCTTTGCGACGAGGTTTGTACCGGTGGAATCGAGATTACCTCCATGATGCTTGATGCACGCCGAAGGCTTCATAAACTTGACAAAATGCCGGGAGGTTATCACCAATTTTGGGTCAGAGATATGGAATTTACCAACAGCGACTTAGCGGCGATTACTAAAAAAGCTCCCGGTCATGAGGATTGCACCTATGCGTTCTTTCCGGGCTGTCAACTTGGAGCCGGAGAGCCGCGCTATGTCAGCGAAGTTTACAAATGGCTGTTACAAAAGAAGCCTGATACCGGTTTATTGCTTCGTTGCTGTAGCGTCCCTGCTGAATGGGCCGGAAATGAAGCAATGCACGATATGGAAATCTGCGCGCTCAAGGAAGAGTGGGAGTCCCTTGGCAAGCCAATTTTGATTATGGCCTGCCCCGCCTGCAAGAAACATTTGCAGCAGTATCTTCCCGAAATCAAAACAACTTCACTCTATGAAATCCTTGATCAAGAAAGCGAAGCATGGCCTTCCTCTAATAAGGCAATCACTTATTCTGTTTTTGACCCTTGTACGGCCAGAAACGATGAGGCGATGGAAGCCGCCGTCAGAAGTCTCGTCAAAAAAGCAGGCTGCCAATTCGAGGAGCTGCCCAACGGCGATAAACACGGCTGTTGCGGATATGGCGGGCACGTTTCTGTTGCAAACGCAGATTATGCTTCCTATGTTGCCAAACGGCGAAGTTCTCTTTCCGAGAACCCGTACATCGCCTATTGCAGCAACTGCCGCGATGTCTTTGAAGGAGAAGGAAAACCTGTTTCTCATATTCTCGAACTTCTTTTCCCCATTGACCGAGAAGACAGCCTCTTGCCGCACTTAACACAGCGTCGTTACAACAGAATAAAGCTAAAAGAAACGTTATTATATGAAATTTGGGGAGAGAAAATGGAAGAAGAGCAAAAATCCTTTACGCTTGATTTGCTAATTAGCCCAGAAATTCGTGAAAAAATGGACCGCTTGAAGCTGATTGAGGAAGATATCGCTACCGTCATTGAACAAAGCGAAGCGGATGAGCGCCAAACATATGACCCCAAGACCGAGCTGTACACCTGTTACCGCGAAATCGGTCATGTCACTTGTTGGGTGCAGTATCGCATAATGGGCGCGCAACGTGAAATCATCAATGTTTACACTCACCGGATGAAAATCAAATTGGAGGGAGTTTGGAATGGAAGAAAAACAGACGCTGCTTTGCAATAAATGCAAAGTGGAAATGGAAGACAGCGAGGTTTCCTTCGCTTATCTCAATCATTCCTTTCGCCACAAAGTAAAGCGCTGCCCAAAATGCGGACAAGTCTACCTCCCGGAAGAATTGGTGAACGGCCGAATGAGTGAAGTAGAAACGGTTCTTGAAGAGAAATAGTATTTTTCTGTCAATATTTTTCTTGATTTTCTGCGTTGATAGTGCTAAACTTATTTGTCGTATCCCTATACGGGAAATCAACAGAAGGGACGTGGGAAATAAAAAGTGAGAAACGAAAAATTACAGCTTCACGGCTTTAATAATCTGACCAAAACGCTATGCTTCAACATGTATGATATCTGCTATACCAAAACGGTAGCAGATCGGAAAGCATATATTGAATATATAGATGAGCAGTACAACGCAACCAAGCTGACCGAGATTCTTCGAAATGTTACGGAAATGATTGGTGCAAGGATTCTTAATATTGCCGTGCAGGACTATGATCCTCAGGGCGCGAGCGTAACCGTGCTTATTTGTGAGGAAAGTGCTCCTCCGGAAACCCAAGTAAAACAATACCCCCTTTCTTCCAATCCAACAGCTGTTGCGCATTTGGATAAAAGCCATATCACGGTTCATACTTATCCCGAATATCATCCGGACGGAGGCGTTTGCACCTTCCGCGCCGACATTGACGTTTCAACCTGTGGAGAGATCTCTCCTCTTACCGCCCTTAATTACCTGATCGAAAGTTTCGAGGCAGATATCATGACAATGGATTACCGTGTCAGGGGTTTTACGCGCGTTGTATCGGGTAAAAAGATCTTTATCGATCATAATCTTTCTTCGATACAAGATTACATCACTCAAAATATAATCGACGACTACTATATGATCGACGTCAACGTGTTTCAGGAAAACATATTTCACACGAAATGCAAGCTAAAGAGTTTTGACCTCGACAACTACTTCTTCAATTTCTCTGTTGATGATATTTCGACAGATGAGATCAATTTCATCACGACTAAGCTTCGCAAGGAAATGGATGAAATTTTTTACGGTAAGAATTTACCGGAAAAGGTGTAGCTCGCCTAATATTAGGCACAGTCAGGCACAGCTGCCTGAAGGAGGTAAGAAATGATATTATCGAAAAATCACGACATCTGGTATTCAGAGTATTATATGGACGACGATGTGAAGCTTTCTCTGAATCTTGAAGAAATCTTGCATGTGGAGCAGTCTCCGTTTCAAAAGATCCAGCTTTTCAAGAATAAGACCTTCGGCGTTTTTATGGTCCTTGACGGCTATACACAGGTAACCGAAAAAGACGAATTCGTGTACCATGACATGATCACACATCCTGCAATGGCGGTCAATCCAGACATCAAAAATGTTTTGATTATCGGCGCAGGAGACGGAGGGACCGTCCGAGAAATCGCCCGCTACAAAACCATCGAGAAAATCGATATGGTAGAGATTGACGAAGCCGTTGTCAGAGCTTGTCAAAAGTATATGCCGACCACTGCTGACATTCTCGACAAGGAACCCCGTTTAAACCTCATGTTCCGCGATGGCCTCCAGTTCGTCAAGGATGCTCCGGATGCTGCCTACGACCTGATTCTTGTCGATTCCACGGACCCGGATGGCCCCGGCGAGGGACTGTTCTCGGTAGAATTTTACAACGACTGTTATCGCATCCTTTCCGAAAAGGGAATCTTGATTAATCAGCATGAAGGTGCGTTCTTCGACGGCGATATCGTTGAAATGAAAAAAGCCCACTCTAAAATAAAAAAGGTATTCCCCGTGGCGAAGGTCTTTGGTTTTAATACACCGACCTATGCTTCCGGTTATTGGTATTTTGGTTTTGCATCCAAGGTATATGACCCCCTTGCTGACCTAAAAGCGGATCAATGGAATGCGCTTGGCCTAAAGACCAGATACTACAACACCGACTTACACAAAGGCGCTTTTGCCCTTCCGAACTACGTGCAGGAAATCCTGGCGTCTGTGGAAGTTTAGGATACGTCAAACTACCCACACATATCAAACAACCCCAGCCGAAGCTGGGGTTGTTCTGTTATTTGTTGTTCTTATTCCTGTTTTACTTCAAACAAAGTCCATTGATTTTGTTCTCCAAACATCATATTTTTTTGTATGTTTTCATAAGTGCTTTCATAATTATTATATGCCGCAGGCGTTTCTAAGAAAGGTCTGCCGCTCGCATCAACGGCTAGGAAATAGCGGTTGACTGGCACTTTATTTGAATAATCCAATAAAAAATTATAAAAAGGAGGAATCTCCATCCCGATTTTTGACATAACATAACTACCCAAATAACTTGCGCTAAGGGTCTTCCCTTTTTCCGAGCCAATTTCATAATTGGACCATATTAAATACGGCGTTTTTAATATTTTTTGACAATCGATAAGAAGCCTTTCATTTATGGTGTTGATATCATCAAAGGTGCTATCTATATATCCCAAATCCTTATAAATTCCAAACTGCTCTGTTAATACCGGCAAATGGTCTCCCATAAATACGACCACCGTTGGTTCTTTAATTGTGCGAAAATAGTCAGTTATCTTTTTCAAACTCGCGTCAGCATCATGTATGCCCTGCGTATAGTTTCGCAGTGCAATTAGCTGATCCTTAGTCAATGTTTCTTTACTTTTCACTTCAATCTCATATTCACTATAATAATTTTCCGTTGTATAAGGCCAGTGGTTTTGCATTGAGATATTATACATATACACGGGCTTTTGTGCTTGTTTGTATTCGGAAATAATGTAATCTGCAAAGAAATCATCCGAAGCATACGCTCCTTTAACCTTGGTATCCTTCATGTCTTCAAGCGCAATAAATCTGTCAATTCCAAGTAGGGGATATACTTCCTTCCGGTCAAAAAATGTACCTTCATAGGGATGAACAGCGAGTGTCTGGTAGCCCATGCTTTTTAGATATCGGGGAATCGACGGGATTGGTTTTTTAAGCGCTGTCGTGTAAACATTAGTCTGATAGGGAAAGTATTTAAGTGAAAATCCGGTTATTACTTCAAATTCAACATTATCGGTGCCTCCACCATACATTGGAGAAACAAGATTGCCACTGATTCCTTCATTGCCAAGAGCATGAAGAGTTGGTATAGGATCTTCAGAAAAAGTTATGTTAGGCAATAAAGTAACATCCCAGAATGCTTCGCTCATGATATAAATGATATTTGGTTTGATATCCGTAGTTGCTTCGCGAGTAGTAAATCCATATTCAAACTCTGCATCTGCCGCACTCACTGTACTTCCAATTGCGTCATTCATTTCTCCCCAAAGCTGTGCATTGACAATAAAACCTCTGATGTATCCATCCTCGGCACAAATGCTTGCAGAATCTTGTATATCGGCTTCAGGCAATGTGAAAAAGATAGATCCAACTGCGAGGCAGCATAAGACAGTGGCAATATTACAAGTACGTACACTTAAATACTTTGTCTTTTGAGAAGCAAAGATAAAAGCAACGATAGAAAGATTTATTACTACGGCTATCAGAAAAATTCCATTTGATAAAAAGGTGAGCTGCGAGAAATTGACCGAATCCAAAAGACTTGCAA
>JAQUUY010000003.1:0-22255 GCA_028693645.1 Eubacteriales bacterium
GACCCTACGAGTCCTGTCGCTCCGGCGACCGCAATGTTTGGTTTTTTGTTCATAGTATCTTCCTCCTTCAAAAGATCGATATTTATGTATATGAAGTAACGTAATCACTAAATTAGCGGTATGCTTTTGTGTTTCTGTAAAGATATTGAGTTATTATACAATAACTACATCGAAATGTTAATCTTTTTTTCTATTTATTTTGTTCATTTTACAGGTGCTAAGTGGTATAATAAACCCATATTTAGTAAGGAATCGCATCCCAAATGCGATTTTTTAAAGAACAAATTATTTTGAGCTTAGAATTATTATACAAAAGGGGTGCTGGAACATTGACATTATTTGAGGGTATTATTTTAGGGCTGATTCAGGGGCTGGCAGAATTTTTGCCGATCAGCAGTTCGGGACATTTGGCTATCGTGCAACATTTCTTCGGGATTAACGGAGAGAAAGTTCTTCCCTTTGCTGTTTTACTGCATGTGGGAACCTTGGTTTCTTTGCTTGTTGTATATTATAAAGATTATTGGGCGTTAATCGTTGAACTGATTGCCGCGTGCAAAGATATTGCCACGGGAAAAGGACTGCGGGTAAACGCGAACGAAACAAGACGTCTTGGCTATATGATAATCGTTGCAACGATTCCGACGGCGATCGTCGGTGTTCTATTCAATGATTTCTTTTCCTCCCTGTACAATTCGATGTTTGCGGTTGGGATCTGTCTTTTGATAACAGGACTGCTGCTTTTTCTGGCAGAAAAGATGCCGCAAAGAGGAAAGGGCGTCGAACAGATGAAATTTCGAGACGCGTTGCTTGTCGGGCTTTTTCAGTCTGCGGCAATCGCCCCCGGGATTTCAAGATCAGGATCAACGATTGTAGGTGGTCTGTTTGGAGGTCTTGATCGAGCATTGGCTGTTAAATTTGCCTTTTTGATTTCTCTACCGCCCATTTTGGGAGCTGCTATTTTGGAAGCTCCGGAAGCCTTTGCGAGTGGACTTGGAACCGCCGATCTCTTGCCAATTCTTTTGGGAGTTCTCGTGGCTGCTGTGGCCGGTGTCTTTGCAATCAAAGCGATGATACACATCGTATCAGGGAAAAAACTTTATATTTTTTCTTACTATACTTGGATCGTTGGAGCCTTGCTCCTGATTTATACTTTCTTAGAATAGAAATCTACAAATCATAAGGAGAACGTTTATGCCGACACAAAAAAAGAAAACCGGACGTCCCGCAGGTTCAAAAAATAAAAGCAGTAAAGAAAAAATGGAACAGGATCTTTTAGCGAAGCAAGCTAAAAGCAGGATTAAGGATGAAATCTGGGCAATCATATTGATGGCACTGGGTGCTTTTTTTGTAATTGGTCTTCAGACGCAAGCTGCAGGGGAGTTCGGAAGGATCATATCAGATTTGCTCAAGGGCTTATTTGCCGAAGTTGCCTATGCTTTGCCGTATTATCTGATTCTCTATGGAATGCTCTTGTTTTTAAAACGTGCGGCGCATATTACAGGCCGCTCTGTTTTCTTTCTTGTGTTGATTTTTTTGTCAACCACGATGATCAATTCCGCCCGTTTTCTCAAGGGCGAAGCAATCTCTTGGACTTTTGATTTTCTGAAAAATAGCTTTGATCAGGGGGTTCTCCTTGAAGGCGGCGGTGCGTTCGGCATGAATCTCGGATTCTTGCTGGTCAAGGCAATCGGCCTTTGGGGGCTCTATCTTTTCTCCGCTGTCATTATCCTTGTTTCGCTCTTGCTTGTCGTCAACTCTCCGGTATCGCAGTTCTTTGATAATTGGAAACTAAGGCGGTCTGTTGCAAGAGAAAATAAACAGAATAGGGAAATGCTTGGAAGTGAGATGCCAGAGGAACTTGCCAAAGAGGAAAAACCAACTCCTGCAAAGCCGGCTCCGTTTGTGCCGGCGGAAGTCGTTAAGCCACAAACAGTAACGACACCAATTGAGCCGCTGAGGCCGGAGGGAATGATTACCGCCGGACAAATGAAAATCATCGATTACATGAAAGACGAGGAGCTTTTTGAGGGAGCAATCCTTGATTCCGATGGATTTGGCCTTGAAGATCGCCTGCCAATCGAATCGGGAAAAGGCTTAGCTGAAGAAGCTGAAGTTTTGACAGCACAAGAGGCTTCGAGAAAGAAGAAAAAAGCCGCGGTTGATCTTCCTGATTTGACCGAAGAAATGGCGGCAGGAATTGCCGGAGAAAAACCAGAATACGCAGTGCCGCCCATTGACCTTCTTTCAAAAACACCAATAGAAAACAAGGCGGGCGAAAGTACGGATTTAAAAGCAAAAGGGATGAAGCTGGAAGCAACGCTAAAAAACTTCGGTGTCAATGCGAAAGTCCTGCAAGTCACGAAAGGCCCCGCTGTCACACGCTACGAAATACAACCGGATGTGGGCGTAAAAGTGAGTAGTATCGTGAGGCTTGCCGATGATATTGCTTTAAATCTGGAAGCGAAGAGCATTCGTATCGAAGCGCCAATTCCGGGGAAAGCGGCTGTTGGAATTGAGGTCGAAAACGAGCGCATCAACCTTGTTGCAGTGCGAGACATCATTGAATCGAAAGAATTCAAAGAGGCGAAATCGAAAATAACATTTGCAGTCGGAAAAGACATTTCCGGAAATTCCATCGTAGCGAATCTCAAAGAAATGCCACATCTTTTGATTGCGGGATCGACCGGTTCCGGTAAAAGCGTCTGCTTAAACTCGTTGATTATAAGTATTTTATATAGAGCAAGACCCGAAGAAGTCAAGTTCGTATTGATTGATCCAAAAGTTGTTGAGCTTGGAAATTACAATGGGATTCCGCATCTTTTGATTCCTGTCGTAACCGAACCGACTAAGGCGGCTGCGGCTTTGAATTGGGCAGTGGCTGAAATGACGAGTCGTTATAAAAAGTTTGCTGAACGAGGTGTTCGCGACTTGGAATCCTATAATAAAAGTTTGGCCGAAAAGGAAAATGAAAGCGAAGAAAAGCCTTTGCCGCAGATTGTCATCATTATCGACGAACTTGCGGATCTTATGATGGCGGCTCCTTCACAGGTCGAGGAATCGATTTGCCGTTTGGCGCAGATGGCTAGAGCAGCAGGAATGCATCTGATTGTTGCGACCCAAAGGCCTTCTGTCGATGTTATTACCGGTGTCATAAAAGCAAACATTCCTTCGCGGATTTCCTTTGCCGTATCCTCGCAATTTGATTCAAGAACAATTCTTGATATGGCCGGTGCCGAAAAACTGGTCGGAAAAGGAGATATGCTGTTTAATCCTTTAGGAATGGCGAAACCGACTCGTGTTCAAGGTGCGTTCATTTCGGATTCGGAGGTTCATCGAGTCATTGATTTCCTGAAGAATCAGGGCGAAAGTCCGGAATATGCGACCGATGTGATTAACAGTATTGAAAAGACCTACGAGAGCGCCGGAGAGGAAGACGTCGACGAATTGCTCCAAGAGGCGATTGAAACGGTCGTAAGAGCAGAACAGGCCTCTGTGTCGATGTTGCAGCGACGCTTTCGTATTGGCTATAATCGAGCCGCGAGGTTGGTTGACATGATGGAGGCCAGAGGAATCATCGGGCCAAGTGATGGTAGCAGACCAAGAAAAGTGTTGCTGAGCGAAGAAGAGCTTTTGAATCTCGAAAAGCAGTCGGGAGAGGTATAATATGAAACTATATATTGATACACTTGGCTGTCCGAAAAATACGACCGATTCCGAGCAGCTTGCGGGTTTGTTTAAAAGCCTGGGTCATACCATCGTTTTTACACCTGACAATGCAGACGCTTTGATTGTGAATACTTGCGGTTTTATCAATGACGCGAAAGAAGAGTCTATCGATCGCATTTTAGATCTTGTTGCGTTTAAAGAAGCGGGTGCCTTGCTGATTGTAACGGGTTGTTTATCTCAAAGATATGGGCAAGAACTGACAAAAGCGATTCCCGAAATCGATATTTTGCTTGGCGTTAACGATTATGAGTCGCTTCCCCAGATTTTGACGGATTATAAAAAAGGGGAGACAAAGGTTCTGTGTAATTCTGCTAAAACAGAATATGTTGAGTGGGGCTGCAGAACATCCGAAAAAACATCCTATTCCTCCTATTTAAAAATCGCGGAGGGCTGCAATAATATCTGTGCCTATTGTGTCATTCCAAAGATTCGCGGGCCTTATCGGAGCAGAAAAGAAGATGAGGTTCTAAAAGAAGCGGAGGCACTGGCAAAACAAGGATGTAAAGAGCTTATCTTAGTTGCGCAGGACTTGACGGCTTACGGAATGGATCTTTACGGAGAATACCGACTCTATGCCCTCCTCGAAAAATTATGCAAAATCGACGGAATTCAATGGATTCGCCTCATGTATTGCTATGAAGATCGAATCACAGATGATTTGATTCGCGTGATAGCAAAAGAAGAAAAAATCTGTCATTATCTTGATATTCCGATTCAACACGCTTCGGATAAAATGTTGCGTGCAATGAATCGACGTTCCACAAATGCTTCCATTAGGAATACTGTCAAAAAACTGAGAAAAGCGATACCGGATATCCATATTCGGACTACATTGATTACAGGCTTTCCCGGAGAGAGCAAGGATGATTTTGAAGAAATGCTTTCTTTTGTAGAAGAAATGAAATTTGAAAGACTTGGCGTCTTTGCCTATTCAAAAGAAGAGGGCACTGCAGCAGCTAAAATGAAAGAGCAGGTTCCCTCAAAAACAAAAATTTCGAGAAGAAATAAAATTATGGAAGCCCAACGTCTGATTTCTTTGGCCCATAATACAAAAGCAATCGGAACCGTGATTGAGGTTTTGATTGAAGAAAAAGAAGAGGATGGCAGCTACCTTGGGAGAAGTCGTTTTGATGCTCCGGAGATCGATTTTTCCGTCCTGTTCACCGCTGCCGAAAAAGAAAGCCTTGCACCGGGAGATATCGTGTCTGTGAAGATCGTTGACGCGTTTGATTACGACTTAGTTGGAGAATACGTTGAAATTTAAGCAATATGTTGAGAGGTAAAATGAAATGAAAATGAATCTGCCAAATCAGTTGACTATGTTAAGAATCTTGTTAATACCTGTGTTTGTTGTGCTGTTAATGCTCGGCTACTGGTATTCTTCCGCGATTATTTTTATTATTGCTTCGGCTACGGATGCTTTGGATGGACACATCGCGAGAAAGAATAATTTGATCACGAATTTTGGAAAAATCATGGATCCTCTTGCGGACAAACTACTTGTGACGGCTGCTTTTATCTGTCTGGTTGAACTTGGTACAATACCGGGTTGGATGGTCATCGTAATCCTTGCACGGGAATTCCTGATTACGGGACTTCGTGCGGTTGCGGCGGGAGAAGGCATCATTATCGCTGCCGGAAATTCGGGGAAATTAAAAACAGTTTTGCAAATGACGGCGCTTTCTCTGATTCTGCTTAAAGACTGGCCGTTTTCGATGTTTACGGATTTTCCTGTAAGTACTGTAGTACTTTGGGCCGCAGTAATTATGACGATTTATTCCGGTGTGGAATATGTCATAAAAAATAAGAATGTTTTTTCTGTATAATGTGAGGTGGAACTTTGAAATCATCGATTCTTAGTGTCGGTACGGAACTGTTGTTTGGACAGATTGTTAACACAAATACCGTCTTTTTGTCAAAGGAATTGAATCTGTTGGGGATTGATGTCATGTCGCATCATACGGTTGGTGACAACCCGAAGCGTTTGGCTGAATCAATTCCGCAACTTTTTTTGGACTGCGATCTTATCCTTACGACAGGAGGCCTTGGTCCTACTCAAGACGATCTGACAAAAGAAACGGTCTGTGAAACAATGCACGACACCCTTGTCCTTCATCAGCCAACGAAAGATAATATCGAAGCTTATTTTAAGGAACTTGGACGTACTATAACGGAAAATAACTATAAACAGGCCTATTTCCCTTCAAGGGCGGTAATTTTCCCTAATCCGGTAGGAACGGCACCCGGATTTGCGCTCGAAGACAATGGAAAAACGATTATCTGTATGCCCGGGCCACCGCGAGAAATGAAAGCCATGTACGAAGAGGAAATAAAACCTTTTTTAATCAAAGATTCTGAGGATGTAATCCATTATAAAATGCTTCGTTTTTTTGGAATTGGGGAAGCGCTCCTCGAAACGGAGCTTCTTGATCTGATTGATGGGCAAAGCGATCCGACTCTTGCAACTTATGCAAAAGAGGGAGAGTGCAGCGTCCGCGTTACCTCAAAAAGAAAAACCCAAGCGGAAGCTGAAAAAGCGGTCGAAGAAATGATCGAAAAAGCAAAGCAACGTGTCGGACAATATCTTTTTAGCACGGAGGATGAAGAATTCCACGAAGCAATCGGACGAAAACTGATTCAACGGGGGATTTCGATTTCTTCTGCGGAGTCCTGCACCGGCGGAATGTTTGCCGAAGCGCTTACTTCTGTTTCGGGAATTTCTGCGGTATTTGATCGTTCTCTCGTCACGTATAGTAATCGGGCAAAGGTTGAAGAGCTCGGTGTGAAACAAGAAACGCTTGATCGCTTTGGAGCGGTCAGTGAGGAAACCGCAATCGAAATGGCTCAAGGACTTAAAAAGGTTTCGGGGTCAAGGCTTTGTATTTCTGTGACAGGGATTGCAGGCCCGGAAGGCGGTTCGCATGAAAAACCTGTCGGACTGGTCTATATTTGTGCAATCCTTGATGAAAAAATTCATTGCAAAGGCACGAACATGAGAAATTTGGGTCGACACTGGAACAGAAACTATGCAAAATTACTGATGTTTCAGGCCGTAAAGCAGCTGCTCGAAAGTGAAGCCTAAGAGAAATTAGAGAGCAAAAGATAAAGAAAAAATAGAGAATGTTAAATATTGACAATAAAAACATAATATGATATCTTTTTCTTGACAAAATAACACTTGACCTTTTTCTAAAACAAAGGTAGTATTAGGTAGAACAAATGTTCTTATTGAGACGGAGGTATCTATGGCTATTAATCAGAATGAAAAAGATAAGGCGCTAGAAGCGGCTATGTTGCAAATAGAAAAGCAATTTGGTAAAGGCGCGATTATGAAACTGGGAAGCGACGGAGCGAAATTTAATATCGAATCGATTTCAACCGGTTCGGTAAGCCTCGATATCGCAACAGGGATTGGCGGCATTCCCAGAGGAAGGATTATCGAGATCTTTGGACCGGAATCCTCCGGTAAAACGACCCTTTCCTTGCATATCATTGCCGAAGCGCAGAAAAAAGGCGGCAAGGCCGCATTTATCGATGCAGAGCATGCGCTTGACCCAGAGTACGCCCGTAAACTGGGTGTTGATATTGATGAACTATTGGTTTCCCAACCGGATACCGGAGAGCAAGCTCTTGAGATTTGCGAAATGCTTGTAAGAAGCGGAGCAATTGATGTCGTTGTCATCGATTCCGTGGCGGCACTCGTTCCCAAAGCTGAAATCCAGGGGGAAATGGGAGACTCACACGTTGGCCTGCAGGCAAGATTAATGTCACAGGCTCTCAGAAAACTTGCCGGATCGATCAACAAATCAAATACGTCTGCTATCTTTATCAACCAGCTAAGAGAAAAAATCGGTGTCATGTTTGGCAATCCCGAAGTCACTACCGGTGGGCGAGCACTCAAGTTTTATGCGAGCATGCGCTTTGATGTCAGAAGAATCGAAGGAATTAAAACCGGCGATCAGGCAACGGGAAATCGGACGCGTGTCAAAATTGTAAAAAATAAAGTCGCGCCACCGTTTAAACAAGCTGAGTTTGACATTATGTACGGTCATGGTATTTCCCGTGAGGGCGATGTCCTTGATTGCGCTGCGGAGGCAAAAATCGTTGAAAAAGCAGGAGCTTGGTATAGCTTTAGAGGAGAACGAATCGGCCAAGGACGTGAAAATGTAAAGAACTACTTGACCGAACATCCTGATATGTTAAAAGAAATTGAGACTCTTTTACTTGAATCTGCTATCATAAAACCGCCGCAAGTTGTCGATGAAGATGGAGTTATTTTAGAATAATCCAATCTCACGAAAAAAGATTTTTCTTACTATGTGAAAAGAACGGCACAAACGGGAAAATCCCTTGACGTGCCGCTTTTTTTATGGTAATATTCTCGTGTTTGTTAGCCGCACAAGCAAGGTTCCCCAAATGTGCTTAAGCACTGCCTTGTATGGCGAGACTGGATAGAGGAGGTAAATAATCATGTACGCAGTAATCGAGACCGGTGGAAAACAGTACAGAGTGCAGGAAGGCGATGTCATTTCTGTTGAAAAACTCAATGTTTCTGCTGGCGACAAAGTAACCTTGGATAAGGTAATGTTCCTTTCCGACGGAAAGACCCTTCAGGTTGGAGCGCCTTTCGTAGACGGAGCAAAAGTGGAAGCAACCGCTGTTGAAAACGGAAAAGGACAAAAGGTCATCATCTTCAAGTTTAAATCCAAAAAGGATTATCGGAAGAAACAAGGACACAGACAACCTTACACAATGTTGAAAATTGAAAAGATAACAAAGAAAGCTTCCAGAGCCAAAGCTGCTAAAGCAGAAGAAGGCAACGTAGAAGCTGTAGAAGCAACACAAGAAGCATAAAAAATATGATATAGAGTGTCGGATTTTCGACACAGACTGCACATAATAAGGAGGTGTAGTGATATGGCATCAAAAAAGGGTGTAGGTAGTTCCAAGAACGGCCGCGACAGTGAGTCGAAACGTCTTGGAGTAAAAAGAGCGGATGGACAGGTCGTAAGCGCCGGCAGCATCCTCGTTAGGCAGAGAGGAACGAAGTTCCATCCCGGCAATAACGTAGGAATCGGCGGAGATGACACTTTGTTCGCAAAGGTGGACGGAGCTGTAAAATTTGAAAGATATGACAAAACCAGAAAAATGGTTAGCGTCTATCCGAAAGAAGCGTAAAAACGAAAGCCTCTATTTTACATAGAGGCTTTATTTTTCTTCCTGAAGGGAGACAGAAAAAAATGTTTGCAGATAGAGCAAGAATTATTATTCGTGCGGGTAAAGGCGGAAACGGCAGTGTCTCTTTCAGAAGAGAACCTTTTGTGCCAGAAGGCGGACCCGACGGAGGGGATGGGGGAAAAGGCGGCAATGTCGTCTTTGTTGCCGATCCCAATAAAAAGACTCTTCTTGATTTTCGCTACAAGAGAAAATATGAAGCGGAAAATGGAGAAGATGGACGAAAGAAAAAACAATACGGAAAAAGCGGAGAAAACTGCGTGATTCAAGTACCTGTCGGTACGGTCATTATTGACGAAGACAGCGGCTTGATCATTAAGGATCTCAAGCATAAAAATGAAGAATTTACGATTTTGCGCGGCGGTAAAGGCGGAAAAGGAAATGTACATTTCAAAAATTCCGTCAGACAGGCTCCGAATTTTGCGGAAGCCGGTGGGGCTGCAAAAGAGCGGAATATCGTTTTAGAATTGAAGTTGCTTGCCGATGTCGGATTAATCGGTTTTCCGAATGTAGGAAAATCGACCTTACTTTCGGTTGTGACTGAGGCGGATCCGAAAATCGGTAACTATCATTTCACAACGATTCAACCAAATCTCGGAGTTGTGCAGATGTACGAAGAAAGCTTCGTCATCGCAGATATTCCGGGCTTGATTGAAGGCGCACATCAGGGATTGGGCTTAGGTCTTGATTTCCTGAAGCATATCGAACGTACGAAACTTTTGGTACATCTTGTGGATGTATCCGGTTCCGAGGACCGGGATCCGATAGAAGATTTCGAAAAAATCAATCACGAACTCACATCTTATGGAAAAAGAGTTCCCGATAAACCGCAAATCGTTGTTGCTAACAAAATGGATATGGCAACAGCGGAGCAGTATGAAAAATTCGAAAGCTACTGCAAGGGGAAAGGCTACAAGGTTTTTCCGATTTCCGCCCCGCTGCATCAAGGTACGGCTGAATTGATTGCGGCAGTTTTTGAGACACTCAAGACAATTCCGGACGAAGAAGACGAAGACCTCGAATACTTTGATCTCAGTACAGAGGAAGAAGACCTTGATTACCGTGAAATCCATTGTACTAAGGACGGCGACATCTTTGTTTTGAACGGAAAACAATTGGAAAAAATCTTCAACTCGACTAATTTTAATGATTCCGGCTCACTCCGATATCTTTATAGACACATCGAACAAAAAGGCGCAATCGAGCGCCTGAAAGAGATGGGGCTTGAAGAAGGCGACACGGTCAGGATTATAAATTATGAATTTGAATACTATGATGAATAAAAAAAAGGACTGCTTCCTATTGGGAGCAGTCCTTTTGAATTAGTAGAAAAAGTGTTTGGGTTTTAACTGGTCGAAGATTGAGAAAATCTTTTCGGGAATCTCATTTCGGTTTTCAAGAGTGATTTCAAGGACAATGACGGAAGGATGTGAGGTAATTTGTTCATGCCAAGCAACCTGCTTTTCTTTGAGCACTCCAAGAATAGGAATGGAGAAATCAAGACAGGAAAGAACCGCTGACTGAAATTGCAAGGCGTCCTTTTCAAGAAAGCCCAGTTCATCCATACAAAGTAAATCTCCTTTGTGAGAGGCTTTGTGCAGCAATTCTACGCCAAGAGAGTCAAAGGCTGCCGGAATACCACAAACAGCGTTATCGTGGCGATAAGCAACCTTGTGGGTCTGACTATAGCACTTTTCTTCTCCGTATTCGGAAATATAAAGATCTGTGTCCCCGTGAAGTCCACTGTGTGTCAAAAAACCGGCGGGTAGCAAATGGCGTTCGGCGGTCAAACGCTCTAATGCTTTTTCCAGTGCTGTTGATTTTCCGACCTGGATTGGTCCTTTTAAAAAAACATGCATAGTTCACCTCAAAATGTTCTTGCATCAAGTGTTGGTCGCTCTGTCCTCTTCAATTAGTGAAATTGCGGAGAATACGTAAGCAGGGCAACGGGTTGTCAGCCGTTCTTGTAATAGGTTTAAGTCCAGCGTTTCAATCTGGCTAAGATCCATGCCAAGGAGATCTTTGCAGTTTTCTCCTTGATTCGCATTTATAAAACGGGATCTTAATTTGTTGATGCGATTCGCAATCTCTGTTTCGGAAAAATCAGATTCTTCTTCGTATAAAAGACGCAGAACCTGCATCGCTGCTTCGAGCGCGCCACAGACTCCTCCGCGAAACGTTCCCGAGCCGATTTCATCTGCCATTTCCAGTGCTTTTTCTTCGCTGAGGCCGAGAAGGGGGGCGTAAGTCATAAATACGATCTGCGTGCAGTTAAAGCCTTTTAAAAAGAGTGCGAGGATTTCTTCTTGTGTCAACACGAATTTAGCTCCTTTCAAGTCAAACCAAGGGTCAGAACCGATACCTTTATTGTCTTTCCAATCAGGCAAAAAGTCAAATCCAAAACTACGGTATTGCATAACATCTTCCAATACAATATAATATATACGATAGTAATTATCAATCATAACGATGATTTCTCCGATCTCGAGGCCTGTGGCAAACTGCTATGGCGTAGAGACTGGGTCTGTTTGGAAACGAGCAGGCCTCCCACGTTTGGAAAGGAGATGACGATTATGCAATTCTTTTGTTGTTTGCATACCTGTCTTCTTTTCCAAGAGACAGGTTTTTTTATTGCACACAAAGCTCGAATGAGCGAAGGAAGAAAAAATGGAATTCAAACAGATAGAAGCTTTCGTAAATGTAGTTAAGCATAAGAGCTTTTCAAAAGCGGGACACGCTTTATATCTTACGCAGCCTACTATCAGCGCTCACATCAGCAGCCTCGAAAGGGAACTTGGACTTCGACTGATTGACCGTAGTCGCAAAGAAACGCTTCCCACAAAGGAAGGCGCGATTTTTTATGAGTATGCAGTCAGTATGATTCGCGTCAGAGACGAATCCTTGTATTCGCTTGATTCGGGAAAAGGAGAATATGAAGGGAGTCTTGATATCCTGATTTCTTCCGGTCTATGCGACCCCGAAATCCCAAATCGACTGATGCGATTCCGAAAAGCATTCCCTAATATTGAACTTTTCATTCGCCAAGAACCAACCAATGCGCTTCTTAAAAAAATATCAGAAAAGAGAGCAGAGTTTGGGTTTACGGAATCAAGGCAAGATGATGGGCTGCAGTATGAACTATTAAAGGAAGATCGTCTTGTTCTGATTACACCAAAAAATAAAAAATATTTCGAAAATACGGAACGCGTGCTGAGTCTGTTTGAGCTACGTGGGGAGCCAATGGTTGCTTGGGATTCCAGTTTGTCCGCCGGAAAACCAATTATTAAAATGCTGGCTGATTCGGGAATCACGATTAATGAAAGAGCTTTAGTCGCAACCTTGGATTCCATTGATTCGGTCAAGCAGTTTGTGAGAAATGGTCTTGGTGTTGCGATTTTGCCGGAATCCGTAACCAAAGAAAACCGTGACGGAAGTTTTTTGGTCTTTACGATCACTGACCTTTTTGTCACAAATAAACTATATTCCGTGTATAATAAAGCTGAAAAACTGTCCCCGGAAGCGGCGGCATTCCTCGCGTTCTTGCACGAAGAATCCTCTTTCGGCGGAAAGATCGTTTCATAGGAGCAGCATGAAAAAACTACTGTCTGAAACCAAAAGTATTTGTCCGATTTGTCTCAAAACAATAGCAGCCCAAAGGGTTTCGGAAAATGGAAAGGTTTACCTTCAAAAGGAGTGTGCCGAGCATGGTTCGTTTCGCGCATTGATTTGGGGGGATGAGACATCCTATCTGGGATTCAAGACGCAAGAAATCAACACAAGGCCGGAAGTCTTTGAACGGAGTCCAGAAAAAGGTTGCCCTCATGACTGTGGCCTTTGTACGGAACACAAACAGCAAGCTTGTTGTATTGTTTTGGAATTGACCCAAAAATGCAATCAAAATTGTCATTATTGTTTCGCGTCATCTTCGGAGCAAATTCAATCCGGCGAGGAGCCATCTTTAGCGGAAATCAAACAGACTTTGCTTGATTTGCTTAAAAAAAGCGGAGATCGACCTTTCAACCTTCAATTATCGGGCGGAGAACCAACGCTCAGAGAAGATTTGTTTGAAATTATCAAGATGGCCAAAGAACTTGGATATCCCTATATCCAACTTAATACAAATGGCATGAAGTTGACAGAACCTGGATACTGCGAGGCGCTTGCCGCGGCAGGTCTTTCTTCTGTTTTTTTGCAGTTTGACGGCACTACTGAGGCTATCTATGAAAAAATACGAGGTCAAAATCTGCTTGAAATAAAAAAGAAAGCCTTAAATGAAATTAAACAAGCAGGGTTATCCGCGGTGCTTGTTGTAACTGTTGTTCCCGGAGCAAACGAGGATACGATTGGAGATATCATCGATTTCGCGGCAAAAGGGCTCCCCTATATTCGAGGAATCCATTTTCAGCCGGTATCGTATATGGGGAGATTTCCGGCAGAACCGCAAGACAAAGATCGAATCACTTTAGATCGGTTGATTGAGCTGATTGAAGAGCAAACCCAAGGTGCGATGAAGCGTTCGCAATTCCTGCCGCTTTCGAGCGGAAATTGTTATTGCTCTTTTCACGGGCGTTTTGTTTACACAAAAGAAGGTTCTTTTTTGCCGATATCGGCAAATCCGACGCAAGCGTGCTGTGAAAAAATGGCGATTATAAAAGCGAGAAATTTTATCGAAAAGCAATGGGAATGGTCTCCGGATGAGTATCGCGTTCAAGATGGTTCGAAGAACGAATATGAAGAAGCCGATATGACAGATTTTGATTATTTTACAGAACGAGTCACAAATTTTGGAATGAGTATCACGGCAATGGGATTCCAAGATCGTTGGAATTTGGATCTTGAGCGTTTACAAAAATGTCGTGTTCATATTGCGACCAAAGAAGGGACATTGATTCCCTTTTGTTCCTATTATAATATTCATAAATAATCAGTGCGATAGAAAAGGAAGGATCAAATGGAAACAAAAAAGATAAAAAGACCGTTGCAGGGAGCTACGGTTCAGAAAAAAAACTTGGGTAAAGCAGAAGGCACAGAATCACATGGCTGCGGCGGTCACTCACATGATCATGATCAAGCTGGGTTTAATCAAAAACCCGTCTGTAAGCTTTTTGAAAATGAGGCATTTCAGGAAATCTGCGGTGAAACGATGCATCCCGGCGGGCTGGAGCTTACCGAAAAAGGGATCGCGTTATGTGGATTGAAAAAGGGTGCAAAAATTTTAGATGTTGGCTGTGGAAAAGGGGAAACTGCTTTTTTCTTAAATAAAGAACACGGATTCGATCTCGTGGGCATCGATCAATCGGAGATTCTGGTTGAGCAAGCAAAAAAAGCTTACCCAAAATTGAACTTTCAAATGGGAGACGCAGATTATCTTGAATTTCCCTCTTCGACCTTTGACGGAGTATTAATGGAATGTGTTCTCTCGCTGTGTGATATGAAGGAAGAAGTGTTGCATGAGTGTTGGTGTGTTTTGAAACAGGGCGGCAAATTGATTTTGTCGGATCTGTATCTCAGAGAACCGTCGAAGAGCAAGGCCATGAAAAAAGAGGAGAGTCCAATTGAAGTAAAAACTTGTATGACCGGTGCTTTGATAAAAGAAGAATTGTTGACATTACTCGAAGAAACGGGATTTATTGATATCGAATGGATGGACTGTTCCGAAACCATATTGAGTTTTACGGCAAATGCCATTATGAAATATGGATCGTTAGAGAAATTTTGGGATGAGATGCTGCCGGAAGGTGTAAACAAGAATCTGTTTTGTGATTCGGTTTGCAGCGGGAAACCGGGATATTTCCTTTTGGTTGCAACAAAAAAGAAAGAATAGTAAAATGGAAAAGGATTTATATTTAGACGAATGGACGGCAAAAAAAATCGCTGCAGAAGGAAGCCTCTTTCATCGCTCAGAACTTGAGGCATATCAATATGAAAAAGTGATGGAAACACTTGCTTTTGCGAAGGAAAACAGTCGTTTTTATGCAGAAAAACTGCGCGGCATTGATTTGAACGATATTTTAACGCTCTCCGATTTTTCAAAAATACCGTTTACTACGGTACAGGAACTTTCACAGGAAGCGGTCAACATGCTTTGCGTCTCGATGGGTGAAATCAAACGCATCGTTTCTTTGGAAACTTCAGGATCAACAGGGCCTGCAAAAAGAGTGTATTTTACTGAAGAAGACCAAGAACTGTCGATTGATCATTTTCATCATGGAATGCAGCTTTTATCAGATGCCAGCGACACGGTGCTGATACTCCTCCCTTGCCAAAGACCCGGATCTGTCGGAGATCTTCTTCGAATCGGAGTGGAAAGGCTTGGGGCAAAGGCGATTCCTTATGGACTGGTAGATAACAAAGAAAAAGTCTTAAATCTTATGCAAGAGAAGGCAGTGACTGTCATTGTCGGGACACCGGCGCAAGTTCTTTCTCTTGCACTGGCAGACGAAGAAAATAAAAGTGCAAACCAGAAACTAAAAGGGGAGAACATTCGAAGTATTTTGCTTTCCACGGATTACATTCCCGAGGAAACTGTTTTGACCTTGACTTCACTTTGGGGCTGCCGCGTTTTTGAACATTATGGCATGACAGAAATGGGGCTCGGCTGTGCAGTCAGTTGTTGCAATTTAAACGGTTACCACCCAAGAGAAGCAGATCTTTTCCTTGAAATTATCAATCCCAAAACGGGCGAGGTCTTAGCGGATGGAGAATTCGGGGAGATTGTTTTCACTACATTGACAAGAAAGGCAATGCCCTTTATCCGATACAGAACAGGCGATTTCAGCCGTTTTCTTGCAGAACCCTGTCCCTGTGGGAGTCATTTGAAATGGCTTGACAAAGTCGGGAAAAGAATGATAGACAAGAGATATGAAAGCAGCGAAAGCGCATACGAAAAGGAGTAGATCATGAATCAGATCATTAGGATTGCAAGAGACCTTTTGGACGATAAACAAGCATTTGTCATTGCAAAAGTTGTTGATACGCACGGTTCAACACCGCGCTCAATCGGAGCTTGGCTCTTAATGAAACAGGATGGAGAATCCTTCGGTACCGTTGGCGGCGGTTCTCTTGAGGCAGCTGTTCAAAAAATCTGCCGGGAAACCTTTTCCACAAAGGTGAACCAGATTTTCCATTTCCACTTAAATGAAGCGGATCAAATGAATCTGGATATGAGATGCGGCGGAGATGCTGATGTTAGTATTGAATACTATAGCGGAGAATCCGTTGAAGAATACAAAGATAATTTCGCCATTCTCCCTAAGGCCTATATTTTTGGTGGCGGACACGTAGGAAAAGCCATTGAGCCTTTACTCCGTTACGTTGATTTTTCGACCATTGTTCTTGATGACCGCTTTGAATTTGCGAACGCAGAACGTTTTCCGAATGCGGAGCAGGTTCTTGTGATTGAAGAATATGAAAACGCTTTCGAACAAATCGAAATCGATGAAAACAGTTATATTATCATCGTAACTAGGGGCCATCGCGGTGATTATGCGGTACTTCGAGATGCAATCGAAAAAAATCCTGCCTATATCGGAATGATAGGAAGTAAAAAAAAGGTGTTTGCTATGTTTGATCGATTGAGAGAAGAAGGAGTATCACAAGAAGTAATTGACAAAATTTACTCTCCGATTGGTCTGAAAATCAAAGCAGAAACTCCCGAAGAAATCGCGGTAAGCGTAGTAGCGGAGATGATTTCCGTAAGAGCAGAGCATGGGAAATAAACCGGCCGTGCTAATTCTTTCTGCCGGATTTTCGAGCAGAATGGGAATCTTTAAGCCTTTGCTGCCTTTTTTAGGGCAGTCAGCGCTGGAATATGTTATTGACCAAGTAAAACAAGCCGGGATAGAACGGATTTTTGTTGTTGTCGGACATAAAAAAGAAAAATTAGAGGCTTTAATCCTTGGGAAAGGTGCAAAGCCTTGTTTTAATGAGCAATACAGCGAGGGAATGTTCACCTCAGTGAAACGAGGAATAAAAGAAGCATTCGGAGATGTTCCTTTTCTTGAGAGTGAAGAAGAAGTGAAATTGCCCTGCGGATTTTTGCTGCATCCTGTGGATTGTCCTTTGATTCCCACCTCGGTTTATGAAGCTCTGCTGAAACAAATTGAATATAATCCCGAGCAAATTGCCGTTGCCAGTTATAACGGAAAAAACGGGCATCCCTTATACATCCCTAAGCGTTTGATTCCTGATATTCTTTCCTATTCGGGAGAGGAAGGCATGAAATACTTCACGAAAAAGTATGCTGATTCGATCGTTAAAGTGGAAGTTGAAAACCAAGAGATTCTTTGGGATATGGATGAGATTTTTGATTATCAGAGGATGTGCCTATATTTAAAAAGCAAGAACAAAGAAAACGAAATAGCAAGAAGAAAAATATATTTGATTCGGCACGGAGAAATTCTTCAACATGAAGCCCCCATTCTTTTAGGACAGACGGATGTTGAATTAAGCGAAAAAGGGAGAGAACAGGCAGAAGAAAGCGGGAAAGCACTTGCTGAAATGGCCCCTTCCTTGACGGCAGTTTATTCGAGCGACCTAAAACGTGCAAGAGACACTGCGCAAATAGTGATCAAACAATATGAAAAAAATCTCTCACTCACCGAAAAAAAAGATCTCAGAGAATTAGCTCTCGGAGATTGGGACGGTAAGCTTGTCGAAGAGATAAGGGAAATGTACGGAGAAGAATTTGAAAAGAGAGGCGAGGATCTCTTGCGTTATAAGATTTCCGGCGGCGGCGAAAATTTTTTTGAACTGCAAGAACGTGCTGTTCGATGCCTTGAAACTATAATAAAAGAAACAGAAGGGGAGATTGCTCTTGTCACACATGGAGGTGTAATCAGGACAATCATCGCCGATCTGTTGCATCTTTCTCTGGCAGAACTTGTAGATATCAAAATCAAAAATGGTCAGATTCTAACAATCCTTTGGCCTCCTTGTTAAAGGTCAGGCGCTGTTCTATTTAATTCTATTCTATTCTATTCTATTCTATTCTATTTCGTTTATAGGTCGACCTTATAGGAAACGACCTTCCCGATGTAATTCACTTCTGAGAGGTCATTAAAACAATAAGCCTGATGAGATTTATCTTCAGGCAACAGGAAGACCTTGTCTTTTATGAATAAAATCCAACGCAGGGTAGGGATTTTTCGGTTATCTGTATAAAATGCAATGATGTCCCGATCTTTCAAAAGATCGAGTTTTGTCGGCATGATATAGACATAGGCATGTGTAGGAATCAAGGGAGACATCGCTCCATCTCCAAGAAATAGATTAATCATGTCTCCTTTGGTATCGGCGTCTGTGACTCCGCCGGCGGACAACGTGATTTCTCTGACTAAGTCAGCTGCTTTTTGAGGATTGTCGAGCGCAACAAACTGAGAAGAGAGTTCCAAAGCGGCAAGAACGTCAAGGCTTTTGATGTAATCCTGCGTTTCTTTTGAAAAATCTTTGCCTGAAGCTTTGTATAAAGATTCCATCATCGCTTTGTTCAAAGAGGAGGCGGCGAGCATGTATTCCTTCATCAGTGCAGGCGCCTTTTCCATGTAAGCCTGAAAAACCAAGTGTGCTTGCTTGTTTGACCCGCAAGCTTTTGCTAAGGTCATAGAAACTTCTTCTGACGGGGGCGGGAGTTTCCCGTTTTTTAACTGTGAAATATAGGATGGTGTGATGGTGAGATTAAGTGCACTGCATCTATTTGAAATCTGTCTCAAAGAAAGTTCGCTCTCTTTGATGATCGAATCGAGCATTTCAGCATAAGTCATTGCGTTTCCTCCTGATTCCTTAAATACCAACAAAATATGTTGTTTACTTACTTGTTAACTATAACATTAAGCCTTGTTTGATGTCAATCGACGAATGCCTTTTCGCTACTACATTCAGATAAGTTTGTATTGGCGAAGGCGCATTTTTTTGATAGAATATAAAGCAAAGGGGGAGAAGGCTATGGAAACCGTGATAAATGAAATCAAAGCCACAAAGGATCCTGCTTCAAAGGTTTTGGACAGAGAAATTTGTTTGAAGCTGCTAAAGCATTACGGAACGCCTCCGCACGTCATCAATCATTGCCTCGCTGTTACGGATACTGCTCTTCGAATCGGAAGAGCCTTGAATTCCTTAGGAAAAAATTTGGATCTTGAGATGCTCGAAAGTGCTGCACTTCTTCATGATATTGCTCGAGTCGAAGAGAACCATGGAGGAAAAGGCGCCGAACTTGCAGAACGCCTTGGCTATCAAGAAATTGCTGAGTTGATCCGTTACCATATGACCTATTTGACCGATCCTGCTAAGCTTGAAATCAATGAGCTTGATATTCTTTGTCTTGCTGATCGAATGGTCAAAGAAAATGTATATGTCGGTATTGAAGAAAGAATGGACTATATCCTCGAAAAATGCAAACATGATCCCGTGGCCACCGAAAGGATCAGGCATAGACGAGGTGAGATTAAACGGCTTTGTGAGCGGATTGAAGCGCTTATTGGCATGAGTATGGATGAACTTATGACCTAACCTAAGTAAGGAGATTTTGATGATAATAACAAAAGAACTTGAAAAATTGCTTCCCGAGGTGGAAAAGCCGGCGCGCTACACCGGAGGGGAGCTTCATGCTGTATATAAGGAAAAATATGCGGTACATTTTGGTTTTGCATTTCCGGACACCTATGAAATCGGTATGTCCTATCTGGGCTTGCAGATTCTTTACAAAGTATTGAATGATCAAGAGGAGGTATACTGCGAACGCTTATTTGCACCTTCTGCTGATATGGAAGCGTTTCTTCGCGAAAAGGAAATCCCTCTGTTTACAATCGAAACAAAAACTCCGGCAAAAGACCTCGATGTTTTGGGGTTCACGCTGCAATATGAACTTTCCTATACCAATATCCTAAACATGCTGGATCTTGCAGAGATTCCTCTTTTTCAAAAAGAAAGAACGGAAAAGGATCCGCTTGTCATTGGCGGCGGTCCCTGTGCTTATAATCCGGAGCCCCTTGCCGAGTTTTTTGATATCTTTCTCCTTGGGGAAGGCGAGGAAGCGTTGCCGGAACTGTGTCGCGTTGTTGCAAAAGGGAAAGAAGATGGGGTTGACCGTAATACGATTCTTGTCAACTTATCTAAAATACAGGGAGTCTACGTCCCTTCCTTTTATGAACCACATTATAATCAGGATGGGACAATCGCAGCGATAGAAAAGAGTGTCGCGGAAGCGCCGGATCATATCATCAAAAGAATCATTCAGAATTTGGATCAAACGAGCTTTCCCGAAAAACCATTGGTGCCCTTGATTGAAGTGGTTCATGATCGCTCGATTGTAGAACTTTTCCGCGGTTGTTCCAGGGGCTGCCGCTTTTGTCAGGCCGGTATGGTTTACCGCCCCGTTAGAGAACGAAGTAAGGATTGTGTCCTTAGATTGGCAAACGCCCAGCTTTCATCGACCGGACATGATGAACTTTCCTTATTATCGCTTTCAACCAGTGATTACAGTGAAATCGAACCGCTTGTGAAAGAATTGATGGAAATGGGGAGGGAAAAGAATGTTTCGCTTTCCTTGCCGTCGCTTCGTTTGGATTCCTTTTCTTTTAAGGTCCTCGAAGAGATCCAAGGCTATAAAAAGACAGGGCTTACTTTCGCACCGGAAGCGGGAACGCAACGCTTGCGGAATGTCATCAATAAATCCATCACGGACGAAGATATTTATGGATCGATGGAACAAGCGATCAGCCTCGGCTGGAAAAGCGTAAAATTATACTTCATGGTAGGATTGCCCACAGAAACTTATCAGGATTTGGATGGAATTGTTGCGATTGCAAAAAAAATTACGGGATTGAGTTATGAACTTTCCGGATGGAAAAAATCGGAACGCATCCACATTACCGTTAGCGTTTCGAATTTTGTACCGAAACCGCACACTCCGTTTCAATGGCATGCACAGGATACTCCTGAAGTCTTGCATCAAAAACATATGTATCTGAAAGATCAACTCAAAAAAATCAAGGGCGTCTATTTCACTTATCACGACCACTCACAAAGTCAGATGGAGGCAGTGCTTGCCAAAGGCGATCGTCGCACTGCAAAAGCCTTATATGCGGCTTGGAAGGGTGGCTGTACCTTTGATTCATGGAGAGAACATTTCCACTATGAAAAATGGGCAAAAGCATTTAAAGATTCAGGCTTGGATATTGCGTTTTATGCAAACAGAGAAGCCGCGCTTTCTGAAATCTTTCCATGGGATTTAATAGACTGCGGAGTCACAAAAGAATTTTTGCTTTCGGAATGGAATAAAGCAAAAACAGAAGAGCTGACGGTGGATTGCAGAACTGCTTGCAGCGATTGTGGACTGACGCGTTTATTCGATTGCGCAAAGGAGAGAATATAATGGAAAAGTATTTATTGAAATTTGAAAAAACAGGTACGATTCGTTATATTTCTCACTTAGATTTAATGCGACAGTTTCAAAGAGCGTTTAAAAGAGCCGAAATCGCGCTTGCGTATTCGCAAGGATTCAATCCGCATCCCAAAATGTCATTTGGGCAACCGCTTTCCCTCGGATTTACAAGCGTAGGAGAATATCTGGAATTTGAAACACTGCAAAACTATTTGCCCGAAGACATTATTAAAATGCTAAATGAAACGATTCCCAACGGCTTGAAAGTGATCGATTGCGCCTATTTGCACGGCACGAAAAAAACAGTAGCTGCCATGGTGGAATACGGAAGTTACGAAATCCTTTCCGAACAAAGTCTTGGAAAGGGTGCTGATGAGGTTCTCACTCCCTTTCTTGCACAGGAAACGATATTGGTCGAAAAAAGACAGAAAAAAGGGAAGATGGCAGAAGTCGATATCCGCCCGATGATTAAGGCTTTGTTTCTCATTGAAAGACCCGACGGAATCGCGGTTCTGGCGACGATTGCAGCAGGAAGCAATGCGAATTTGAATCCCGAACTCCTAATGAAAGCGCTTTTCGCCTTTGTCGGCAAAGACTTTGAAAATGGAATGGCGAGCATCAAACGGCTTGAACTTTTCAACGCGGAAGAGCAACCTATTTTTGAAATGACAAAATTTAAAGAAGATCCAGAATTCTAGATTTTGAAACAACAATCAAGAGTTAATCTTTTGATCAAAATCCAATGATAAAGAAGGCACTGTTTACCTATGAAACCGCTTGGTAGCTCACCCTATTTGCGTAGCAAATAGTCGGTGAACTCATGCAAGGAAATCACAAATCTTTGATTTGTAGATTTCTACTGCCAAGTATAATCTGATTCCTGTTTGGAATTCGGACGGTTTCTACGGCAAACAG
>JAQUUY010000003.1:22355-38428 GCA_028693645.1 Eubacteriales bacterium
GCTGCTTCGGTCTCTGTAGGGTCGACCGTATATTTTGCAGCGCCAAAGATCTTGCTGAGTACGATGATTGCACACATGAACACGCCAAGCGTGACAAGCAGCGGAATGATCGGATTGTCCATAAATCCGGAAAGGACGAAACCAACACAAGCAGCACCGGCACAAGTGCAGGAGTAAGGAATCTGCGTTTTGATGTGGTCTGTGTGGCGGATATTCGAAGCTGCGGAGGAAAGGATTGCTGTATCTGCAAGAGGTGAGCAATGATTTCCGAAACCGCCGCCGCCGATAACTGCAGCGATGCAGGCATAAACGTTAATATCCATCTGAAGAGCAATAGGAACAGCCAGAGGAATCATGATCGCGTAGGTGCCCCAAGAAGCACCTGTTGAGAAGGTCATAACGCAGGAGAACACGAAGATGATTAAAGGCATAATCCAGCCCGGTACGTTTCCGACGAAGAGCGAGGATAAGTATTCTGCTGTTCCAAGGTAGGCACACACAGCGCCGATACCCCAAGCAAATGCGAGAAGGATCGTAACAAATACCATCGATTTTGCTCCGACAACAAACGCTGCCATTGAATCGGTAACTCCGGAGAGTCTTCTTGCTGCATAGAAGATAACACTGAACACTACGGTAATCGCAACGGCGAAGACGAGAGCCTTCATACCATCCATATTCTGAACCGCATCAAGAAGAGTGATTCCTTCGCCGCTGAACATTCCGCCTGTATAGAGCATGAATGTCAAAGCAAGAGCAATCAGCAAAATGATTGGAAGAAGCAAGTCGATTGCTTTTCCTTTTGCCTGTTCGATAGAGGAGTAATCATCATCATCAGCACCGCCGCCGCTGAACGTTTTATCGCAAAGCAAGCCGGTTGTAGCTGTTCTCTTTTCGGCTTTTGCCATAGGGCCAAAGTCGAGTCCGAGGTAAACAACAACAAGTACCATGAGAATGGAGAGCCAAGCATAATAATTGAAAGGAATGACGTTGAGGAAAATCTGGAATCCGTCAACTGTCTGGCCTTGATCTGCATAAGCTCCGGAAATTAAGGAACAAATAAATGCTACCCAACTGGAAAGGGGAACGACGAGGCAGATACCTACTGCGGTCGAGTCAATGATGTAAGAGAGCTTTTCTCTTGAAATTCCGAATCTGTCCGAAATCGGTCTCATGACTGCACCGTTGGTAAGTGCATTGAAGTAGTCATCAAAGAAGATCAAGATACCGATGAGCCAAGTCATACCTTGCGCACCCTTTTTTGTTTTGATCTTAGTTGAAAGAAGATCGCCGAATGCTGTCGAACCACCGGATCTAACGAGAAGACCGATCAGTCCACCAAGAAGCATGACGATGACGATTACCTGCATGTTCCATGCGGATCCTTCATCTACATATACGAGTGAATCGTATACGATGAATTGAAGCATGGATTCCATTGCTACGAGGGGATTCCAAGACGCATAAATCATTGCGCCGCTGAAAACGCCGACGAACAGGGACATTAGGACTTCCTTTGTGGAAATCGCCAGGATGATAGTTAGTAGTGGTGGTACTACGGACCAAAAACCGTATTCCATAAAACCCTCCTTTAAAATAAAAGAACTAGAAAAAAATAATATAATTGGAGCATTAGGGCGCGTAACCCAATATGGAGAGTATAACTGATGAATTTTGTATTGTAAATATTCTGATAATTAAATTACGCAAAAAATCGCAAAAAAGAATATAGCATGTATAAGGTTCTGTGCTATAATGAACAAAAATAATTGCAATGATCTAAGGGGGACTCTTATGGAAATGGATATCTTAACTATCGGGAAAATGGCTAAAATCAACGGTATATCGGAACAAACACTTCGTTTGTACGACAAGATGCAATTGTTGGAACCTTGTGAGGTAAACCCTGAAACAGGATATAGATACTACAAGATGAAGCAATGCGCAAAGTTGGACATGATACAGTACATGAAAGCCATCGGAATGAATCTTTCGCAAATTAAAGAGTGTTTTGATGAAAATAATGTCAGTAAATTGCGACAGATACTTGAGCGCCAAAAAGTGAATATTGAAGAACAAATCGATGAAATGAAACATGCCAAACAAGCCGTTGAGCGAGCGATCGAAAGCTACAAAAGGTATGATGCTGCACCTGGCGAAAAGGATGTTATTTTAGAGTATCAAAAGGAAAGAAGAATTTTCTGCTATGACACTAAGATTAACTGCTATAGCTATGGAATGGAATATTATGAGCACATTCTTCGCTCTTTAAAAAAGAATTATGCGCTTCACAAATTACCGATGAGTTATTTCTGTAATGTGGGAAGTATATTAAGGAAAGAACATTTTATTAAAAAAGAATTGTGGGCATCGGAAGTGTATCTTTTTGTCGAAGATAACTTTGAATCGATTGATGGAATTGAGGTGATTCCGGAGGGAATGTATCTTTGTCTTTATTGCGATGGCTTTGATAAAGAAGAAGGTTCAATTAAAAAATTGATGGACTTTATCTCCGAACATGACTATCAAGTAATCGGCGATTGCATCAGTGAAATCTTAATCGAATTCCCTACATTCTCGCATTATGACAGGAATGCATTCTTCAAATTGCAGGTTTGTGTGAAAAGAAACGGAAAATAAAAAAAATTACAAAAAGTCTATTGACTCTATATTGGCAATAAGGTTTAGAATGAACCCGAAGGCAGAAAGAAGTCAGAAAACATAAAAAATAACGCGGGGCGGATGCGAATAATTTTCGCAATAATTGCATGTAAATGACTACAATTTTTCATCTATATGTGATACAATAGAAAACGGTTGGAATGCAGTAATTGCTTCTACCAATGTTCTTCGTCAGCGCAACCGGATTCTGCCCGATCCCCGATTTGCTGATTGGATGACATTTTAACGAATGTCATTCGGCACGATTTGCCCCGAGAGGGGCGTGGCCGACATGAAATGGTCGGTCGTACAAAGCTACATCATAAACAGTTATTGGCCAAAAAGAAGAGTTCGAAAGAGAAATGGAGGACACACAATGCAGTTAAAAGATGTCAACATGACAGCGGACCAGATCGTAGAAATGACTAAAAAGTACATGATCGAAACTTACGAAAGATATCCATTCATCGCAGCAAAAGCAAAAGATATGTATCTTTATGACGAAAAAGGTGAAGCTTATCTCGACTTTTATGGCGGAATTGCTGTAAACAGCGCAGGAAACTGCAACGACAAAGTCGTAGCTGCTGTACAGGAACAGGTTGCTGAAATCATGCATACCTTCAACTATCCGTACACCATCCCCCAGGCATTGCTTGCTAAGAAAGTTTGCGAAAACATCGGAATGGACAAAATCTTCTATCAGAATTCCGGAACAGAAGCAAACGAAGCAATGATCAAAATCGCAAGAAAGTATGGCGTTGATAATTTCGGTAAAGATAGATATCACATCGTTACCGCAAAGAACAGCTTCCATGGCAGAACTTATGGTGCACTTTCCGCAACAGGTCAGCCTGATGGCGCGATCCATAAAGGATTTGAACCCGTTCTTCCTGGCTTTACTTATGCCACATACAATGATCTCGAAGCGTTCAAAGCTGCTTGCACTGAGAACACAATCGCTATCATGGTTGAACCGACTCAGGGCGAAGGCGGAGTTGTTCCCGCAACTAAGGAATTCTTGGTTGGACTCAGAAAGTTCTGCGACGAGAAGGGCATGCTCCTTTTACTCGACGAAGTACAGACTGGTTGGGGAAGAACCGGAAAGCTCATGGCTTACATGAACTACGGAATCAAGCCGGATATGGTTTCCATGGCAAAAGCTCTCGGCGGCGGACTTCCCATCGGCGCAATGTGCTGCACAGAGAAAGTTGCTAAATCCATGGGTCCTGGAACTCACGGAAGCACCTACGCCGGAAACGCACTTTGCTGCGCTGGCGCTCTTGCTCAGATTACAGAAATCATCGACAGAAAGCTTCCCGAAAATGCAGCAGTAGTCGGCGACTATTTTGCAGAGAAGCTCAAGACTCTTCCGCATGTAAAAGAAGTTCGTCATTCCGGACTTTTGGTCGGCGTAGAGTTCGATGCTCCTAAAGCTGTCGATATCAAGCATCATGCACTCGACAACAAATTGCTCACGACCGCTATCGGAACGAGCATCATCCGTATGGTACCCCCACTTATCGCAACAAAAGAAGATTGCGACAAGGCGTACGATATCCTTAAAGCTTCAGTAGAAGCATCATTCTAACTCACTAAACTACCAGAAAAAGTTATAGCAAAATGTAAGTTCAATTTGGAGGAACAAAACGAAATGGGCAGAAAAAGTTTTGACGAAGTACTCAAATACACAGAGTATGCATTAAAGACCATCAGTCAGAAGTCGATGACAGAGGAAGAACAAGAAGTTTTTATCAATGAAGCCAGAAACAATTTTGATAATCATATCAATCCTGGTTTCCTCGAATATCGTAAATCTGCTGGTGGCGATCAAATGGCTATGGAATGGATGTCCCAAGGAGATACATTCACAGATCTTCACGGTAAAGAGTATATCGACTGCCTCGGCGGTTTCGGCGCATTCAACTGCGGACACAGACATCCGAAAATCATTGAGGCAGTTAAGAACCAGCTTGACAAACAGCCGCTTTCGAGCGCAGAGCTTGTAGATGCGAATCGTTCGCTTCTCGCTCGTATCCTTGCTGATGTCACCCCCGGAGATCTTCAGTATACCTTCTTCACATCATCCGGAACTGAATCCGTTGAATGTGCACTCAAAATGGCGACTCTTGCTACAGGCAGACATTATTATGTAGCCTTTAAAGCAGATTTCCACGGAAAGACAATGGGCGCTCTGTCCTTGACCTCCAAAGAACATTACAGAGGACCTTTCCTTCCCCTCATGCAGGGAGCAAGATTTGCTCCGTTCGGCGACCTCGAATACCTCAAGAAAATGATTGATGTATTGGATTACGTTGGCGAACTGCCGGCAGCTATCGTCTTTGAACCGATTCAGGGCGAAGGCGGTGTCAACATCGCTCCCGATGATTTCGTAGTTGGAATCAGAGAGATTTGCGACAAGTATGACATCATGATGGTTGCTGATGAAGTACAGGTTGGAATGGGTCGTACTGGACACATTTTTGCTTGTGACCACTATGGAATTGCTCCTGACATCCTTTGTCTCGGCAAATCCATTTCCGGTTCTGTTGTACCTCTTTCTGCTACAGTATGTACCGAAAGAGCGTTCAGAGGAATGTTCCCGGATCCGCTTCTCCACAGCACAACGACAGGCGGAAACCCGCTCGCAACATCCGCTGGTATTGCAGCATTCAATGTAATCCTTGGTGAAGATCTTTGCGGTAGAGCTCAAAAAAGCGGCGCAATGTTTATGGCCGGACTCGAGATTCTCCAGAAGAAGTATCCTAAGCTCCTGACCACTTATAGAGGCAGAGGACTTATGATCGCTATGGAATTCTGTGATGGCGACTTAGGCTACGAAGTAGTTTACGAAGCATTCAACAGAAGAGTTTTACTCTCGGGAAGCTTAATCAACGCAAAGACCATCAGAATTGAGCCACCACTCATGATTTCAGAAGCTCACATCAAGGAAGCCTTGGAAGTTTTAGACGTTTCCATGGGAATCGTTTACGACAAGCACTTCAAATAAACAGAACCTCAGATAGCTAAACACACACTAACCAAATAACCTACTGTTTCTGGCGAATGGCCATGGCCATTCGCCAGAACGGCAGTGGGGAGAAAAAACAAAATAAAGGAGAATACTTATTATGGACACAAAGGAATATGTATCCGGCTTGATTGAAAAAGCAAGAGTAGCACAAAAAGTATTTGAGACATACACCCAAGAGCAAGTTGATGAAGTTGTTAAGACTGTTGGTAAAGCAGTTTATGACAAGGGCGAAGAACTCGCTCGTCTTGCGATTGATGAAACAAAAATGGGCAATTACGACCATAAGGTCATGAAAAATAAGGGTAAGGCCATGGCAGTATGGAACTACCTGAAAGACAAGAAGAGTGTTGGCATCATCAATTATATTGATGAAAAAGGCCTTGTTGAAGTTGCGAAGCCAATGGGCGTCATCGGAGCAATCGCTCCTGTAACCAACCCGGTTATGACCCCGATGCACAACGCTATGATCACACTCAAAGGCGGCAACGCTATCATCATCGCACCGCATCCTTCTGCAAAGAAGACCGGCATTGAAACTACAAGAGTTATCAACGAAGCGCTCAAGAAAATTGGTGCTCCCGAAAATCTTGTACAGTGCATCGAAGAACCCACCTTGGAAGCTTCCAGTCTCTTGATGCAGATGGCTGATGTCACTATCGCAACCGGCGGACCGGGAATGGTCAAGGCTGCTTATAGCTCCGGAAAGCCCGCTTATGGTGTTGGCGCAGGAAACATGCAGTGTCTCCTCGACATCGATGCTGATATCGTTGATGCAGTTCCCAAAATCATCACCGGCAGAACTTATGACAATGGCGTTCTTTGCACATGCGAACAGAATTTCGTATGCCACGAAAGCAAGTTTGACGAAGTCATTGCTGAATTCAAGAAAAATGGCGGATATTATGTTGAAGATCCTAAAGATGCTGAAACAGTCCGCGAAACATTCTTCCCCGGTGGATCACTCAACAAGCAGGCTGTTGGACTTACAGCACCTGTTCTTGCTAAGATGGCCGGACTTGATGTTCCCGAAGGAACAAGAGTTCTCATCGTCAAAGCAAATGGTTGTGGCAAAGATGAAATCCTGAGCAAGGAAAAACTTTTCCCGATTCTCACAGCATACACTTACAAGACCTTCAAAGAAGGTGTTGACATTGTCAACGCAAACCTCGAACTCGAAGGAAAAGGACACAGCACAGTTATTCACTCTTTCACAAAAGAGAACATTGAATATGCTGGTTGCAATATCCCTGTATCTCGTTTGCTGGTCAACGGTGTTGGTTCCTCCGGCGTAGGCGGAGCTTACTCCAATGGTTTTGTACCGACTGCTACATTAGGTTGCGGTTCTTGGGGCAACAACAGCATCAGTGAAAACCTTGACTACAAACATCTGATCAATGTAAGCAGAATCGGATACACCAAGAAAGATGCTAAAGTACCGACACCTGAAGAAATTTGGGGTTAGGTCGAAACATCATCCTGAAGCGGGGCATTGCCAAAAGCGCCTCCAAAATTTGTTCCGCTACGTTGGTCAATCAGGTTGATAGAATTAAGTACGATTTATAATAATGGCAGGTTGACATAAATTACCATCTATAGTACAATATGTTTATATTATAGATGGAGGTGCAGAAATGAAACTGCCGGTAAGTCGTATGTTACGGTATAAGGTGATTGCAGGAGCTTTGCTTCTTGTGGTCACCTTTGCCGTTTTTTTATTGCAGTCAAAGGAAAATGACTCTGAATGGGTTGTGTCGACAGAAACGGAGAACAAGCTGGAAGAACCGCAAGAGATTCAAATACAAGAAAGCGAGACCAGCAACGACGAGCTCAGTGCAAAAGAAGAAGTTACTGTTGACCTTGATGGGGAAGTGCGAAACGCAGGAGTTTACACACTTCCCGGTGGCAGTCGGGTTTTTGAAGCCTTGGAGAAAGCAGGCGGGCTTAGTGAGAATGCGGACACAAGAAATATCAATCTTGCAGAGCTTCTTACTGATGGTACGAAAATCTATTTCCCATCGAAAGAAGAAGTTGCTTTGGAACAAGAACTGTCCGCTTCAGAAGGTGGTCTCATCAATTTGAATACCGCAAATGCAACTCGACTGCAAGAGCTTCCCGGCGTTGGTCCGTCTACGGCAGAAAAAATTCTTTCCTACCGAGAACAAAATGGAAGCTTTAAGAATGTGAAGGATTTACTAAATGTAAGTGGCATAGGAGAAAAAACATTTGCAAAATTTGAAGCCATGATCTGCGTGGAATAAAAGGAATTTACTATGACAAGAATTGTTCTGGATATCCATTCGGCTGAGGAATCTTTTTCTAAAGAGCTGAAACAATTTCTTCTTAAAAACCAAAATATCACGTATTCTATTGAAAGAAAGGAAACGCTGTACTACGAAAAAATGGATTTCTTGCGTTTTCTCTCGACCATCGGGATGCCGTTGCACTTAAAAGGAGCCACGTATTTAGCGGAAGCCGCCTGCTTTCTTATGAAAAAGGAAGGACACGAGGATATCCTTGGAAAAGAGCTTTATCTGAGCCTCGCACAAAGATTCCGAACTTCTTCTGCTGCGGTGGAGCGAAGTATGCGAACTGCAATTACGGCATTATGGGAAGAAAAAAAGGAAAACAAGGATTTCCTGCTCCATTTCTGCGAACAAAGAAATGAAAAAAGAAAAAAACCAAGCAATTTAGAATTTCTCTCTTTTCTTATGATACAGATCTCGAAAGAATGGGTTTACCTTTTATAAAACAATGGTATAATAAAATGTATTGGACATATATATATATACAAAGGAGTGTAAACCATTGAGAAGTGTATACTTAGACTATTCCGCAACGACTCCTGTGAAAAATCAAGTTCTTGCGGAAATGCTGCCATATTTTAATGAAAAATTCGGTAATCCCTCGAGCTTATACGGTTTGGCCTTTACGTCAAAAGATGGAATTACTCTTGCGAGAGCGAGAGTTGCACATTTGATTGGCGCTCTTGACACAGAAGTTTACTTTACTTCCGGAGGGACCGAGGCTGACAACTGGGCGGTAATCGGCGCAGCAAGAGCAAAAAAAGAGAAGGGCAACCATATCATAACATCAAAAATTGAGCATCATGCGTTGCTTCACAGCTGCGAATTCCTCGAAAAAGAGGGCTTTGAGGTGACTTATTTGGATGTGGATGAAAAAGGTGCGGTATCTGTCGCGGATCTTGAAAAAGCGATAAGAAAAGAAACAATTCTCGTCAGCATCATGCTTGCGAATAATGAAGTCGGCACGATTCAGCCCATCAAGGAAATTGCTGCAATCACGAAAGCAAGAGGTATTCTCTTACATAGCGATGCCGTACAGGCGCTTGGAAATGTTCCAATCGATGTGAACGAGCTCGGTGTTGATATGCTTTCGCTTTCTTCCCATAAAATTTATGGACCAAAAGGAATCGGCGCTCTTTACATCAGAAAAGGTGTAATGATTTCAAATATCCTGTTTGGCGGTGGACAGGAAAGCAAAAAGAGAGCCGGCACAGAGAATCTGCCCGGAATTATTGGGTTTGGAAAAGCAGCGGAACTGGCAGAACAAAATCTTGCGGAACACATTGAAACATTGACAACGCTACGAAATTATTTTATCGGCCAAATTAAAGAAAAAATTGATGGAGTTACCCTGAATGGTGATCCCGATAAACGACTTCCGGGTAATGCAAATTTGACGTTTGACTATGTAGAAGGCGAGGCCGTCTTACTGTATCTTGATATTAAAGGTATTTCTATTTCGACCGGCTCAGCCTGCTCTTCGGCATCGTTCTCGCCATCGCATGTATTGACGGCAATGGGGATTCCTATTGAAAAAGTCTACAGTTCTTTACGTTTTACGATTGGCGATTTCACGACAAAAGAGGACTTAGACTATGTAGTAGAAACGTTAGTGGAAGTGATTGCAAAATATCGTGCACTTTCACCCTTTGGAAAAGAAAATCAGATGAAATCAGCTCAAAGCTGTGCGTGCCAAGGCTATGAATGTACAGGCTGCGACTGTGTGAAGAAAGGATAGAGGTAAATAGAATGGGAATGTATAACGAAACAGTAATGGATCACTTCACAAATCCGCGCAACGCCGGAGAAATGGAAAATCCCGATGCGGTTGGTTCCTACGGTAGCCCGGTTTGTGGCGACATGATGGAAATCTCCCTGAAAATCGAAGATAATGTAATCAAGGATGCAAAATTCAGAACCTTTGGTTGCGGTTCCGCAATCGCTTCTTCGAGTGTCGCTACTGATATGATCAAAGGGAAAACGCTTGAGGAAGCACTTGCATTGACCAATAAGGACTTTGTTGCCGAACTTGGTGGTCTGCCGGGTGCAAAGGTACATTGTTCTGTTTTATCAGAGCAAGCAATCAAATTAGCAATCTATAACTATGCAAAAGAAAACAACTTGGATCTCCCCGGTCTTGAAGGATTTGATCCCGATGCCGAGTTTGATCACGATCACGAATAATTCAAAATCTTGTAATCATAGGAAATAGGGAAAATGCCCTTCTTGAATTGAAAACTTAGAAAGCTGCCGAATTCGGCAGCTTTCTTTACTGTTTTAAATGACTCCTCCCAAATGTTTAAATACAAATAAATAACGAGAGGCGGTGAAAGTTTACGATAACATATTATTGTAAACTAATTAGCGGCTAATCATAATGATTGCGCGAACAGGGCAGACCGGAGCGCAATAACCGCAAGTCAGGCAAAGGTCTTCATTAACATTTGCACGTCCTGTCTCGTTTCGAAAAAGCGCTTGGTTTGGGCAACGATCCAGACAAATGCCGCAACCTTCACAATCTCCCTGGTCAATCCATAATTTTTTTTGCGAGAGATCCGGTACATAAGAAGAGGGAAGCGTTCCATTTATCATTTCAAAAATCCGGTCCACTTCTTCGGTATTTCCAAAGCCAATCATCATAGATGCAATTCCGGGAAGTTTGTTTACGTAACGAATGGCTTCTTGGTAGTCTCCAATCAGGGGGCCACCACCAAAGACTTTCATTGCAAAAACTCCTTGCCCTTGTTTTGCGGAGAGTGCTATAGCTGCTGCCATTTCTTCTTTTGTCCCAGCACCCGAACCTTTTCGAATCCCAAGACTCTTGAAATTGATCAAAGGAAAAAGCACATCAAATTCAGGTAACATGGCTACTTTTTCGGCGACATCGACATGATGCGTAGAAACCCCAACTGCTTTTACGAGGCCCTTGATTTTTGCTTCCTGTAGGTATTCAATCGCACCTTGTCGGCGGCTAAGATCGTCATCTGATCTCACTTCATGCAGTAAAAAGATATCGATCACATCTCGATCCATTTCGCGACGAGCTTCTTCCACCGCAAATTTCATCTGCTCATAAGAGTGATCCAAGCATTTTGAACAGATGATGGGATCGAAAGGGAGTCCTTTCAGTGCTTTTCGAATATACGGATAGGTTTCATAATACTGTGCGGTATCGAGGAAATTGATTCCTCGTTCCAAGGCGTAGCGTAAAACAGCGGATCCTTCATTAACTGAAAGATTAAGCTGTGTGTTTCCGACTGTTAAAACACCAAAACCGACAGGAGTGACCATGAGACCGGTTTTTCCAAGAAGATTTTTTTTCATGACAGTTTGCTCCTTTTACAGATCAGGGAATACAACTATGATAACATTATTTTGGCCTCCTATCTACACAATTGCAAATGTTCGTGCTATAATTGGACGAACCGGATAATCGCATGAAAAAGTGCGATTTCTTTAAATGCGATTCATAAATACAGTAAGGAGTATGTACTATGGAAAAAATCGGATTGAATGAACTGAGATCCATGTTTTTAGAATTCTACGAAGGAAAAGAGCATTTTCGGAAAAAGAGCTTCTCTCTGATTCCTGAAAAGGACAAAAGCCTTCTGATCATAAATTCCGGCATGGCGCCATTAAAGCCATATTTTGCAGGCCTTGAAACACCGCCGAGCAAGAGAATGACGACTTGCCAAAAGTGCATTCGTACAGGCGATATCGAAAATGTAGGTTACACCGCGAGACACGGCACTTTCTTCGAAATGCTCGGTAGCTTCTCCTTTGGAGATTATTTTAAGGAAGAGTCGATTCGTTGGGGATATCAATTTATGACCGAAATTCTAAAAATGCCGGTCGATAAACTTTGGGCTACCATTTACGAAGATGATGACGAAGCATTTGAGATTTGGAAAAATGAGATAGGAATGCCCGTTGAACGAATTGTCAGACTGGGTAAAGACGATAATTTTTGGGAAATCGGGGTCGGTCCTTGTGGTCCTTGTTCCGAAATCTATTTTGATCGCGGAGAAGCATATGGCTGTGGAAGCCCTGATTGCAAGCCCGGTTGCGATTGTGATCGCTATGTTGAATTCTGGAATCACGTCTTTACACAATTCAGTAAAGACAATGAAGGGAATTATACTCCGTTAAAACAAAAAAATATCGATACGGGAATGGGCCTTGAGCGTTTAGCTTGTATCATGCAAGGCGTCGATTCAATCTTTGACGTTGATACCATTCGATATATTCTCGATGGAGTCGTTCAAAAATGTGGCGTCGTTTATATGGAAGGCAAAGCCAAAACAGACGTATCGATTCGTATCGTCACAGATCATATTCGTTCGGTCACCTTTATGGTGGCGGACGGCATTCTCCCCGGAAACGAGGGGAGGGGATATGTGCTGCGCCGCTTACTTCGCCGTGCCGCACGACATGGAAAACTCCTTGGAATTGAAGGTGGTTTTTTGGCCGAACTATCGAAAAGAGTGGTTGCCATTTCAGGCGGAGCGTATCCTGAATTGGAAGAAAAGAAAGACTATATTCATCGTATCTTAACAATCGAAGAAGAGAAATTTGCAAATACAATCGATCAAGGCAGTCTGTTATTATCAGAGCACATGCAAGAAATGGAAAAAAACGGACACGCGGTATTGGAAGGGGAAAAAGCATTCCGACTTTATGATACGTACGGATTCCCCATCGAACTGACCGAAGAAATCTTGATGGAACAGGGCTATTCCGTTGATAACGAAGGCTTTCGCGAACGTATGAATCATCAAAAGGAAACAGCCAGAGCTGCGAGAAAATCAGAAACAGATGCAGGATGGTCGGAGAATGCCGGCGTATTAGCAGGAATCGAACCTACTGTGTTTCTTGGTTATGACGAGTTAGCAATCGATGTCGAGGTTCTTTCCATTTTTAAAGGGAGCATTCCCACAGATTCTTTGGAAACAGGAGAAGAAGCGACAATCGTATTTGATCGCACACCATTCTACGCAGAAAGCGGCGGACAAGCCGGAGATATCGGCATCATAGAAGCAGAGGGCTTCAAGGCAAAGGTCTTAGCTGTAACAAAGAACAAAGGCGTATTCTTACATCGCGCAAAGGTCGAGACAGGAAGCCTAAGTACAGGCGACAGAATCAACGCGAAGGTAGATGCAATTACAAGAAACAGCTCTGCAAGAAACCATACCGCTACACATCTTTTGCATCAAGCATTGAAAGATGTCATTGGACAACATGTAGAACAAGCAGGATCTGCGGTCAATGCAGACCTATTACGCTTTGATTTTAATCATTTTGAGGCGATTTCAAAAGAAGATCTTCATAGAGTCGAAGAAATCGTCAATGAAAAAATCGGCCTCTTTCTACCGGTTAAATCAGAAGAAATGCCAATTGAAGAAGCAAAAAAGACAGGCGCTGTTGCTCAATTCGGCGAGAAATACGGTGATTTTGTACGGGTTGTCAAAGCTGGAGATTACAGCTGTGAATTTTGCGGAGGTACTCACGTATCGAATACAGGACAAATTGGCGCGCTCCGAATCCTTTCGGAAGCCGGCGTTGCTGCGGGAGTGAGAAGAATCGAAGCACTGACAGGACGTGGAATCTTAGTTCGACTTATTGATGCAGATCAGACATTGACAAAAGCGGCTGATTTGTTGAAAGCGAATTCTGATAATCTCATCAACCGTTTATCGGCAATCACAGAAGAATGGAAAATCCAGAAAAAAGAGCTTGAATCATTAAAACAAAAAGATATGGGATCCTCTATTGAACAAATGGTCGAGACCGCTTCTGTCATTAACGGAGTCAAATTGGTCACGGGAGAATATAAAGACTGTGATGTGGCAGACCTACGCAGTCTGTGCGACCAGATAAAGGCATCAGAAAAATCCTGCGTCATCGTTCTTGCTGCCGAAAGCGAAGGGAAAGTGACTTTTATCGTTTCAGTCAGTGATGATTTATTGGAAAAAGGATATCATGCAGGGAATTTAATCAAAAAGATTGCCGCAGCTGCAGGCGGCGGTGGCGGTGGAAAAGCCGATATGGCTCAAGCCGGTGCGAAAGATCCGAGTAAGATTAAGGAAGCTTTTGCAGTTGCTGCCGAACTTCTTTAAAAAAACGGGGTGCGATTGTTACAACAATATTAAAATTACAAGATCGACTTGTTTCATAGTCGTCAACTTTGTATAATAAGGTATAGGTAAGGAAAGGAAGGTGATAAAGATGGAAAGAAACACCATCCTATTTAAAAGCCCGGATAAAGGCGAGCAACAAACGACCGAAACGATTCTTCGGGCGGTATACGAGGCATTGGAGCAGAAAGGCTACAATGCTATTGACCAAATGGTCGGGTATATCCTATCCGGTGACCCGTCCTATATCACTGGGCACAATAATGCAAGGAATATTATCCGGCATATCGAGCGCGATGACTTAGTCGAAGAACTTTTGAGGTCATTCCTCAAAAAATAACAATGATGGCGGGCAGATAAGCCCGCTTTTCTTTTTTGTGGAAAACGATGTTTACGATAACGTATTATTGTAAACCAGAAAGGCGGTTATAACTTGAAAATAATGGCACTTGATGTCGGAGATAAAACAATAGGCGTTTCTTTAAGTGATGAATTATTTATCACTGCACAGGGACTCATGACAATAGAACGAGTTGGAATCAGAAAAGATACAGGAAAAGTCCTTGATCTTGCAAAAGAACACTTGGTAAAAACGATTGTGGTCGGTTTGCCGCTGAGCTTTGACGGTTCGGAGAGTATCCAGACTCAAAAAGTCCGCGAGTTTACAGACTTACTTAAGAATAAGCTTAGGAGTTCAGGTTTACAAGAAATCGAGGTCGTATTTCAAGACGAACGCTTTACCACAAAGATAGCCGAACGTGTTTTGATTGAAGCAGATGTTAGCCGCAAAAAACGTAAAGAAGTTATCGATAAGCAAGCAGCCAGCGTAATTCTGCAAGGTTACTTAGATACCATCAGACGGTAAGAACGGAGTTTTTAGATGCATATTACAATAGGAGAAATGTTTTTATATATTCTTTGTTTTGCCGGCGCGTTATTTTGGTTAAGCTGGATAAATAAAAACAATTCAAAACAGGACTTCGATGAAGAACAGAGAAAACAGAGATTTAAGAAGTAGAGGGGGCTTTGTTTGAAAGTCATAACTATTCCTAAAATATAAATTTACGGAATAGATATAGCCGCAAAAGCGAGCATTCTCGTTCGCCCACACCTAAACCATTGAAATTCCAATGAATATTGACGCAATAAAAAAATCGCCGATTTAAGCGATTTTTTTTATTTTCCTATATCTAAGGTTCTCCGAACGCACTCTTTCTCAAGACGCACTCACTTATTTCTTATATATCGCTATAATACTTATCCTTTATACTGCTAATCTCTGATTAGGAAGCTATCCCATTTTTATATTTTCAGTACGCTGTATTTTGCATTCTCTCATTTGATTTTTTGGATTCCTCATAATATTGTACTATAGAGATCACCTAATGATGATCAGCTAATCGGAATCAGGATTGTTTGTCCGGCCTGCAGGTCTTCAGGAGTGATTTGATTCAGCTCACAGATTGTATCAACAACGTCTCTGGGGTCATTTTGTTCGGGTCCGTATTGTTTTGCAAGATTCCATAATGTATCGCCGGCCTCAACCAAAACTTCTGCATAAGGAGCTTCGCTTAACCCTTGAGCGGTTTCGGTATCAACAGCAAAGCTTGTCCCGGTAGCAAGTAAAAGAATCACGAAGACAAGAAATGCGGAAAATCGTTTTTTTGATTTAATGCGATAAGATTTTTTCATGGCGAAATCCTTTCTGTATCAATACTCAATCAAGAACGTTTGTTCTAATAGGAGTATAGCAGAACGGATGTTCTTTGTAAAGCGAAAAGAGAACATTTGTTCCTGTATTTTTTTTGTTTTTAATTAGTCTTCGTTTTCGTCTTTGGGTTCAATGAATTTTAAATAAATGCTGTCGATATAATGAGTTAAATCATGCCTTTTAAGAACCAAAACAATACAAAGAAGTACAACTACGATTGCAAGGATGGCGGG
>JAQUUY010000061.1 GCA_028693645.1 Eubacteriales bacterium
ATTTAGTAGTAGGAGAAATGACATGGCATTAAGAAACATAGTGAAACAAGGGGATGAAATCCTTGCCAAAAAAGCCAGAGAGGTTTCGGAAGTCGACGATCGGATTAGAGTAATCCTTGACGATATGATCGAAACGATGAGACATGCAGATGGAGTCGGTCTTGCCGCACCGCAGGTTGGTATCCTGCGTCAGATACTGGTAATTGAGGTTGATGGTGAATTAATAGAATTAATCAACCCCGTGCTTCTTGAAAGTGAAGGAACCCAGGTAGGAGAAGAAGGTTGTTTGAGCGTTCCCGGCTATACCGGAACGGTCGAGAGGCCTGCTTATGTGAAAATGAAAGGCCTTAACCGCAACGGAAAAGAAATTATTACAGAGGGTCGAGAATTGAAAGCCATTGCCCTTTGTCACGAATATGATCACTTAAATGGAGTGCTTTTTGTGGATAAAGCATCTGCACTTCACGAAATAGAAACAGACGAGGAGTACTAGATCTATGAGGATCGTATATATGGGGACTCCGAATTTTGCTGTTCCTGCACTGGAAAAATTAGCGGAGGCAGGTGTCTCAATTCCTCTTGTGATTACTCAACCGGACAAACCAAAAGATAGAGGGAAAAAGCTGCAGGCTCCTCCGGTGAAAGAAGTGGCTGAAAAATTGGGGATACCGGTTTTACAGCCTGAATCTCTGAGAGGGAATACAGAACTTTTTGAGGCAATTAAAGCTTGCGAACCTGATTTGATTGTTGTTGCCGCCTATGGCAGGATTCTCCCGCAGGAGATTCTTTCCATCCCAAGAGGAGGTTGCATCAATCTGCATGGTTCGCTTTTGCCAAAGTACAGAGGCGCCGCGCCAATCCAGCGTGCCGTTTTAGAGGGTGCCGAGGAAACGGGCGTCACGCTGATGTACATGTCGCAGGGGATGGATGAAGGCGACATGATCGCCGTCGTAAAAACGCCGGTCGACAAAAAAACAGCCGGCGAGCTTTTTGAAGAATTAGCGACGGCGGGCGCGGCGCTGCTGATTGAAAACCTCCCGGAACTTATTGCCGGTACCGCAAAACGCGAAAAACAGAATGAAAACGAAGCGACTTATGCTCCGATGATTAATAAAAAAGATGGGCTGATCGATTTCGGAAAATCCGCGGAGGAAATCGAGCGACAGATTCGCGGCATGGATCCTTGGCCGGCTGCGTTCACCTATTATAACGGAGAACCATTGAAATTGCTTGCAGCAATTGCGAACCCAAATGATGTGGTCAGTGGAGCTCAAGCAGGCGAAATCTTAAGCGTGGACGAAAAAGGAATTCGTATTGCGACGGGAATCGGAAGCCTCACTGTTACAAAATTGCAGATGGCGGGTAAGAAGGCGATGGAAGTTTTTGCATATATTAAAGGGAATAAAATTGAAATCGGAACCGTTTTAGGGTAAACTAAAAAGAGTGTTAGTGAGTGCGGCTTGCGATTGGGTGAGACGCATAAGTGTGTAGAAAAAAACGGAGGCGGAAAAGCAATGGATGCAAACAGAAAGACAGCTTTTTTCACATTAATGGATGTTGAGGGGAAGAAAGCTTATTCGAATCTTGCTTTGAATCACCAAATTATGGTAAGTAAACCGGATTCGCCGGCATTCGTAAGGCAACTCGTTTACGGAGTTTTAGAAAACAAGATTTACTTGGATTTTATCATATCGCATTATGTTAAAACCGAAATGTGCAAAATGCGTAGCAGCGAAAAAACCATTCTTCGGATGGGAATTTATCAGCTTCGTTATATGGAATCTGTTCCGGCGTACGCGGCGGTCAATGAGAGTGTGCAGCTCGCCAAACGTTTTTGTCGCGGCAGAGACGGATTTATCAATGCCATCTTAAGAAATTACCTGAGAAGCGGAAAAGACATCAAATTGCCGAGCAGAGAAGAGGACGAAGTCCAATATCTTGCAATCAAGTATTCTTATGAACCTTGGATTGTTCGCCTTTGGAGAGAAAGCTACGAAGCGTTTTTCACTGAAGAACTTCTCGGAGCCGGGAACCAGACACCGGATCTTGTTATTCGACCCAATCTATTGAGAACGACAGTAGACGATCTCAAAAAACGTTTAGAACAAAACGGCTATGAAACCAGTGATGGTCATTTGGTCGCAGATGCGATTCATGTAAAGGGTCCTGACCTAATCGGAGGACGCTTGTATAAAAGCGGTATGTTCTCCGTCATGGACGAAAGTTCAATGAAGGTGGTTGAGATGCTTGACCCACAACCCGGAGAAACAATCATGGACGTTTGTGCTGCGCCCGGCGGCAAAACCATGTACATTGCTGAAAAAATGAAAAATAGCGGTAAAGTAATCGCACAAGATATTTACAAAAGAAAATTAAGCTTATTGAACCAGGAAGCAGAACGTCTCGGAGCGACTATCGTCGAAACGAGAAGCTGGGATGCCACAAGGATTGACAGTTCTCTCGGGGAAAAGGCAGACCGTGTGCTTGTTGATGCTCCTTGTTCGGGACTTGGCGTCGTTCGCAGAAAGCCCGAGATAAAATACAAAAAATTTGATGCAGAAATGCGTGAACTGCCCGAAAAGCAGCTTATGATTCTTACATCATCTTCAAAATACGTCAAGTCAAACGGGATACTGGTGTACAGTACTTGCACGATCAATCCTGCTGAAAACCACAGGGTCGTTCTTGAGTTCCTGAAACGGAATCCTGCTTTCATAAAAGAAGAGAGCATACAACTTTTACCTAATGTCAACGATACAGATGGTTTTTACATCTGCAAAATGAGACGGAAATAATCCGGAGTACCAATTTATGCATCAAAGAGCTTGCGCCACCGACAAGGGGCGCGAAAGAATGACAAACGAAGATTTTATTCTGTGCAGCGGCACGGAAGATCTTTACGTGGTAGCAGACGGTGTGGGCGGTCATAACTCCGGCGAAATTGCCAGCAGAATGGCAGTGGAATATATTGATGCCTATAGCAAAAAGAACCCCATCAGGAATGTACTCGATGAAAAAGCTTTGATGGAGTATTTTTCAGCTTGTCTTGAAGGAATCAACCAGTTGATTCTACGACAATCTGTACAGGGCGGCAAAAATGCAGGAATGGCCACTACGGTAGTACTTGCTTATTTGACTGAAAAGGACAAAGCATACGTTGTCAATATCGGGGACAGCAGGGCCTATTTGATCCGAGATGAGCATTTATTGCAAATCACAGAAGATCATACTTATGTAAATGAACTTCTCAAGCAAGGATCCATTACAAAGGCTGAAGCGAAAAATCATCCGGAAAGGAATATGATTACACGCGCGATTGGCGGTGAAGAAAAACTGATTCCGGATTTTTATACTTTTGATGTCTACCCAGGAGATCGTATCCTGCTTTGCAGTGATGGATTATATAACGAAGTATCTTCTGAAGAAATCCGTGGATTAGCACAAGAACCACGAACCGTTGATGAATTTGTCAAAGAGCTTGTTCGAAGAGCAAACCTGTATGGTGGAAAAGACAATATTTCTGTTGTCTGTATTCAAGTCATGCAGCAAAAAAAGGAGAACGTCAATGAGTAGCAGGATGCTTGCCGGAAGGTATGAATTGCTGGAAAAAGTAGGCGATGGAGGAATGGCAGTAGTTTACAAAGCAAAAGACAAACTGCTGAATCGATACGTTGCCGTAAAAATATTAAAACCCGATTTTTCTAAAGACCTTAAGGTCATTGAAAGCTTTCGACGCGAATCACAGGCGGCAGCAAGTCTTTCGAATCCGCATATTGTAAATGTCTATGATGTCGGACGTGAGGGAAGCATCAACTATATTGTCATGGAACTCGTAGAAGGAAAGGTTCTTTCTGATATCATCAAAGAAAGAGGCCCGTTGCCTCCGAGAGAGGCTCTCACGATTGCCAAGCATATTGCGGCGGGGTTGAGCCATGCGCATAAGAATCAAATCATACATAGAGATGTGAAACCGCATAATATCTTGATTACAGAAGACGGCCTAGCAAAAATCACGGATTTCGGGATTGCCAAAGCTGTGAATTCAGCCACCATCGTTGGGCAGACGGGCACAGTGATGGGATCTGTTCATTATTTTTCTCCCGAACAGGCGCGTGGCGGATATGTTGATGAAAAATCAGATATCTATTCATTGGGCATCGTGCTTTATGAAATGCTTACCGGTAAAGTTCCTTTTGATGCCGAAAACCCTGTGGCAGTAGCGATGAAGCATATGAACGAAGAGATGGTACCGCCTTCTCAAGTAGTTCCGGGAATTCCTTCTGATTTGGAAGCAATCATACTCAAGGCGACAGATAAATATCAGACAAACAGATATAAATCGGCAGATGAAATGCTTGAAGCTTTAAATTCAGCAACGCTTTCGTCGATTGGGGTCGGTCTGGGTTACGGACGAAACCAGAATCTTGACAGTAGCATTATGATCAACTTGATTAACGAATCGGGAATCGATTTAGATCAAACGCCAATGCCGGCGGCAGGAAAAAATGAAAAAGGCAAAAATGAGGGAGAAATGGGAGCAAAAAAGAAAAAAAGATTTAAATGGAATAAAATCAAAGTGGCAGCAATCATTGCCGCATTGATTATCGCTTTCCCGCTCAGCCAACTCATTCTTTGGGCATTTGATAACATCACTGCACCAAAAGAAGTCCAAGTTCCAAGCATTGTAGGTATGACCATTGATGAAGCGACCGCGACCTTAGAGGAGCTCGGACTTGAACTTGAGGTTGACAAGAACGTTTCCAGTTCAGAGTATTCCGAAGGCGAAATTGTATCGCAGGATCCTGAAGAGGATATGACTGTTAAAGCAGGAAAGACAATCACAGTCAATGTCAGCAAGGGCATTCCGGAGGGAACAATCCCGAACTTGATAGGAAAAACAAAAGAAGACGCACTCTTCCTACTTGACAGCTATGGCTATGAAGAGGGGCTCATTTCTGAAGAATTCAGTGACATGCCCGAAGGCGTGATTATTGAACAATCCCCAAAAGGCGGAACGGAAGCTTCTGTGGGAACGGATGTAAGTCTTGTAATCAGTCTCGGTGAAGAAGTCGTGCCGACCACAGTGCCGGATCTAAAGGGACTGACGGTAGCTGAAGCGAAGAAAGTTTTGGAGCGTGAAAAGCTTGTACTTGGAACGACGGATTATGCACCGAGCAGCAAATATGAACAAAATTTGATCATTGATCAAAGTATTTCTGCCGGATCAAGCACAGACAGCGGTACCACAATCAATATCACGCTTAGTACCGGTGAAGACGAAATCGGTGGCGCAGAAGACGTGAAGATTAAGATATCATACGCCGCAGCGAAAAACGATGTATTTTATTTGACGGTCATGGTTACCGATAGTACTGGTGTTTCAACTCCCATTAACTATGAACAACGAATCAAAAGCAATGGGCAGGAATCCTTCACAGCAACGGGAAGCGGTTCGGGAAGCATTAAAGTCTATTTTGACAACACCCTTGTGGATGAGTATGCTGTAGATTTTGACAGTGGAACGGTTGATTGATGGAAGGAATCATTGTCAAAGGGATCGCCGGGTTTTACTACGTTCAAACAGAGGAACTCCTTTATCAATGCAAAGCAAGAGGTATCTTTCGAAAGAAGGGGGTCACTCCTTTTGTCGGCGACCATGTGCGAATTACTTTGACGGAAAACAACGAAGCGATGATTGATGAGATCTTTCCTCGAAAGAATGAATTTATTCGACCGCCGGTCGCAAATGTTGATCTTTTTATCATCGTGGTGTCTGTGACGAGGCCGGAACCGAATCTTTCGATTATCGATAAGTTTCTCGTTATGGCGGAGCAAGAACATACAGATATTGCTGTTTGCTTTAACAAGGTTGACTTGGCAAAAGAAAATGAACTCACGCGATTGACCGATATTTACGAAGGCCTTTATCCTCTCGTCCTCACAAGCAGTAAAACAGGCCGTGGGATTCCGGAACTAAAAAAGATGCTTGCAGGCAAAACCTCGGCGCTTGCAGGGCCATCCGGAGTCGGCAAGTCAACGTTACTCAACTTGATTACACAAGAAGAATCCGCGGAGACCGGAGAAATCGGTGACAAATCAAAAAGGGGAAAGCATACGACTCGCCATGTCGAACTTTTCAAGATCGATGGAAACGGATTCTTGTTTGACACACCCGGCTTTACTTCTTTTGAAGTCTTAGATGCCAAGGAAGATCAATTGGCTTTTTTATATCCGGAAATGCAGCCGTACATTGGAAAATGCCGTTATGACAATTGCCGACATTTATCCGAACCGGCTTGTGCAGTGAGAGAGGCTCTTGATCAAGGCAAGATTCATCCATCAAGATATGCTTCTTACAAAGATCAAATGCTTGAAATACAGAAAATGAGGAAATATTGATGAAACGACTCGCACCATCGTTGCTCTCCGCTGATTTTTCAAGGCTGAAAGAGCAAGTCGACCTTATTGAAAACGCCGGCGCGCAACTATTGCATATTGATGTGATGGACGGACATTTTGTTCCCAATATTTCGTTTGGCCCAGTTGTAATGAAAAGTCTTTTGGGAAAAACGAAGATGCCGTTTGACGTTCATTTAATGATTGAAAACCCGGATTTATATATCAAAGAGTTCGTGACGGAGAACACAGAATTTATTACGGTACATGCAGAAGCATGCATTCATTTGCATCGAACAATACAACTGATTAAATCCTTTGGAATAAAAGCGGGAGTCGCCTTAAATCCTTCTACACCATTGTGTGTGCTGGATTACGTCTTTGAGGAACTTGATCAGGTTCTGCTGATGTCGGTAAATCCCGGTTTTGGCGGACAAAAGTTTATTCCTTCTGCCCTTGCAAAAATCGAGAAACTTCGTGAAATGTCCGAAAGTAGAAATCCGAACATCACCATTGCAATCGATGGAGGCATTACCACGAAAAATGTCAAAGCAGTAGTTGAACGAGGGGTTACACTTGTTGTTGCCGGCTCGGCTGTCTTTAATGCGGCGAATCCGACCCTCGCCGTAAAAGAATTCCTACAGGAAATGCTTTAATCTCGAATCTATTCGTTATTTGATACTCAAAATCCCGCGCTTGCTTGAGGCGGGATTTTTTATTGCCCTTGATTGCGTGACGACATGTAATGGAAAAAAATGGTTGACAAAGTGAAAGTAGATATGTAATATAAAGTAAACAAAGTAAATAAATACATTTCTCGTACGGCGGGAGTTTTTCTTCCGGCGGCAAGAATGATAACTGGAGAAAAAAATGAAACAAATTCGTATGTATTTAGGTATCTTTCTGATTCTGCTGGCTATTGGAGGCTTGATATTTTGGGAAATGATAGGACGAGAAGCAATTTTGACAGAACCCATTCTGGTTGCAAAAGAGACAATTCCACAAGGGAAACTTGTTTCGGAATCGGATTTTATCAGTATGGGCATTCTGCCTGAAAGCAGGATGAGAGGAGCGCTTTCCCCTTCGAGAGTGGATGAAATCATCGGGGAAAAAACAAAACAGCTAATTCCTCAAAATGCTCAGATTTCAAAGCATTTCTTTGAAAATGACGACTTTTATCTAAAAGAGACGGAATCTATTTTTGCTATAAAAGAAGAATGGATTGCCCTACGAAGCAGTTCGCTGCGACGTGGAGATTGGATAGATATCTATGAAACAGGAGAAATGAAATCACTGGGATGCTTTCAAATTGCTTTTGTTAAAGACGAGAAAGAACTAGAGGTCAGAGATAATAACGGGACTTTTGAGTCTGAACTTAAAAGAACAGATGCAAATGCCGTGATAAGCCATGTCGAAATCATTAGCGATATTCTTTCTTATCAAAAGATTTTGGCTTGTGTGAATGCAAGCATCGAAAGCAACCTTTTGCTCGTGCAGGCGGAAGAAAACAATAAATCTTAAAGGAGGGAAATGAGGGAGTTGTATGGTTGCCTTTCATGGGGTTGATTCCAAGATAGGAACGACGATGCTTTGTCAGTCCGTCGCAGAATGGATTGCAAAGG
>JAQUUY010000062.1 GCA_028693645.1 Eubacteriales bacterium
TGCCGATGAAGGTAAACTCTCCTGAACTGATTTTGACTTTTGACATAGCGTAATCCCTTTCCTCTCTTTCTAAGCGGTATCGTTTTGTAATCTGAAGTTCTGTTAAGACGATTATACCTCGGATCGGTGATTTCGTCCAAAACCTTTCTTTCGGGGAGTGTGATTTGATCACAGAACAAAAGAAAGCAAACTGCTATTATGAGCACATGAACAAAACAAATGACAAACTTCTTGTGAAAGAAGGCAATCACGCTCAGCTAATCAGTGGAAAGCAGTAGGAGGTAGAAGAATGGGTATCGGTTTGTTTGTAGGGCTTGTGATTGGCGGAGGCGTAGGCTTTCTGTATTATAAATTAGTGGGTTGCCCGACGGGAGCCTGCCCGATTACGTCAAATCCTTATAGTGCAACCATCTATGGCGCGGTATTGGGTTCCATCATCGGTGGCGCAGTCTAAAAGAAACGTTATAAAACCAAAGCCTTAAAATCAAGTAAAGAACAAAAAATTAGTTAAAACCAAAACAAAAGGTAGCCACGTTGAGAACACCCTCTCTTAACGCAGGTTGCTTTTTGTTTTATTGAGGCTGTGATATACTAAATGAAAAGAACTAAGACATTGGAGGGGATACGCATATGTCAGAAGCAGAAAAAACAGCGTTCTTACGAGAAGTACTCACTTTTTGGGACAAGCTCACAGAGGAAGAAAAAGAACTGCTAAAGAGCAATGCCCAAACCGTAAAATATAAGCAGGGAGAACACGTCCACAGCGGCGAGAATGACTGTGTCGGTGTGTTGCTCATCAAAAGCGGAGAACTCAGGACCTATATCCTATCGGAAGACGGCAGAGAGATTACGCTTTATCGTCAGGAAAAGGGAAACGTCTGCATCCTGTCTGCTTCCTGTATCCTCAAAAACATCACGTTTGATGTAATGATTGATGCAGAACAGGACACAGAAGTTCTTTTGATTAACACTGCTGTCTTTGAAAAAGTATGTAGCCAAAATGTGTTCGCTGAGAATTTTTCGTACCGGATTGCTACGGATCGCTTTTCAGATGTCATGTGGGCTATGCAGCAGATGCTGTTTATGAGCTTTGATAAACGGCTTGCCATCTTTCTTTCGGATGAGATCTCGAAAACCGGTAGCGAAACGATTCGGCTCACTCACGAACAGATTGCAAGCTATGTGGGTTCGGCGAGAGAAGTCGTCTCCCGTATGCTCAAGTACTTTGAGAGGGAGGGGCTAGTTGTTCTCTCAAGGGGGGCCGTCCAGGTGTTGGACAAAAAGAAATTGCGGGCCTTGATTTAATGAAATAAAATCAGAACTCCGTGGCACTCAATCGATATGCAGAATCGAATCCACCATTTTTGGCTTTTCTCCTTGGATAACGATGATCAGATTCTGATCCTCGGGAGATTCTCCTGGGATATAATCTCCCGCCCCCTCATAATCATGCCACCTATCCAAAAATTCAGAATGAGGAATGCTACCGATAGAGTTCATCAATGAGGGATCTTCAAAATATAAGTTTTCATCATCATAGCCAATGGCAACGACGTAGTGACCGTCAATCCAGTCATTCTGCCATTCGGCGGTATTGTCTTCATCTCTCCACGCCTGAATATCAACGATGACAGGGATTTCTTCATCAATCAATGATGTCACATCCGAAATGGTGGCATTCTGGATTATTTCCGCAGTGAGCTGTGTTCCGTCCTCGATGTTGACTTGTTCTACCGCGGCAGTAACACCTTCGGGGCTTGTCCCTGCATCTTCATTGGAACCCGCGAATTCAGCGAGTGGGCCTTCGCGGTATTCAATCCCGTAATAAAAAAGAACGGCTTGCAATGCAGAGACTCCACAGGTGTAGGTTGTGGACTGACGAACGTCAGGCAAATTAAGGACCCGAACGTCCTCTTTGCCGTTTTGCTTTATGACCTTCCAGTTTTCGGAATAAACAATGCCCTCCTTGTCTGTTGCGCCGCAGGCTGTTGTAAATACTGCCAGCATCACGGTAATCAGTAAACCTATCATAAGTATAAGATGTCGTTTCATATGCGTTTTCTCCTTTCTCATGAACAATGAATGGTTCTGGCTGTTGCCTCTTCGATTTATCTTCTAAAGAAAAGAATAAACCCCGGTGTTGCTCCGAGGTCAAGACGCTTTTTCCTTATAAACTCCTTCTGACTTAAATCGGGGAGTGCAGATATTTCTTGAATCCAAAAATCAAAAAGGGGAGGCCGGATAGCCTCCCCTTTGTTGTGCTTACGTTAGCCTAGTACTTATCGAACTCCGCATCCGCAAGGAGGATTCTTGCAGTGTTGACCGTTGCTTTTGGTTCTTCACGGGTTTCTAACAATTTCGGCTCGCGTCCCGAAAGGGAAGCTGTTTTTTTGAGCTCGAATCTGCCGACCAATTCTTTTAACAGCTCTGCCTGACCAGAAAGCTCTTCGCTCGTTGCGGCGCTCTCCTGTGCTGTCGCAGAGTTGTTTTGAACGACTTGGGAGACCTGATCGATGCCCACGTTAATCTGTGTGATGCCGGAAGCCTGTTGGTTTGAGGCTTCTGCGATGTTTTCCACAAGGTTAGCCGACTTCTCGATACCGTCTGCAATATCATTTAAGGCATCCGCAGTTGCATTTGCAAGCTTGGTACCAACTTCGACCTTGCTGATGGAGCCTTCGATTAGGGACGTGGTTTCTTTTGCTGCTTCCGCACTTCTTGCGGCGAGGCTTCTGACCTCTTCGGCGACGACTGCAAATCCCTTGCCGTGCTGGCCCGCTCTGGCTGCTTCAACAGCAGCATTCAAAGCAAGAATGTTGGTCTGGAACGCAATGTCATCAATGACCTTGATGATCTTTGAGATGTTTGCAGAAGAAGCATTAATCTCGACCATAGACGAAAGCATTCCCTTCATCTGGGCAGTTCCTTTGACTCCGTTTTCTTTTGCCGAAACGGAAATAACACTCGCTTCATTTGCGTTGACTGCATTTTGCTTCGTTTGGTTTGCAATTTCGGTAATTGAAGCGGTGAGCTCTTCGAGAGTGCTCGCTTGTTCGGTCGAACCTTGCGACAGCGCCTGACTTGCATCAGAAACTTGTTTTGCACCGGAAGCAACCAGATCCGCCGCTTGATTGATCTCTCCAAGCGCATCAGAAAGGGAATCGCTGATATCGTTGAGGGAGTTTTTGATCTGGACAAAGTCGCCTTTGTATTCTGCGGTGATTGTTTGATTCAAATTGCCGTTGCCGATGTCTTCAAGGACTCTTGCAATTTCGTTTACATAATTTTGAAGGTTGTCGATGGTTTCGTTGAGGGCGTTCTTAATCTCTGCATGGTCACCTTGATAATCGCCATCCATCTTAGTATGCAGATTTCCTTTTGCAATCTCTTGAAGAACGGTAGAGGCTTCCTGAACCGGAGCAATGATTGCACCGAGAGTGTCGTTGATGCCTTCGATGACCTTTGCATATTCGCCGTGGAAGCGTTCCGTGTTTCCTCTGGCCGACAGATTGCCATTTACCGCATTGTCAGAAAGAATCTTTGTTTCCTCGACCAAGTTGTTGATCGTTTCAATCATCAGGACCATTGTCGGAATCAGTCGGTCTTCCTCGCAACGCTTTCCGAGGTCTTTTAAGCCCTCAAGATCTTGGAAATCACCGGCCGCAACGTTCGCAAGAACATCGACTGTACGGTTGACTCTCCATCCGACCTGATTGATGGAAGTCGCGATTTCATTATAAATACCTTGGTAGGTTCCTTTAACAGTGACAGCGTAATCATTCAAACTCATGCGGCCGAGAACTTCATTGCCCTCTACAAGACCGCCGAGCCCATCGATGCATTCGTTAATGCTGGCTTTGATTTTAGCAAAATCGCCAAAATAATCGTCAGTGATTTTTTCCGGAATCATACCTTGTCCGATTTGTTCCATGTAAGAAACAGCAGTACCCATAAAGTTCACAAAAATGTCTACAGTCGCGTTAATTCCGGAAAGCATCTTGCCATAGGCGCCGCTGAGTAAAGAGGCATCTTCGCGATAGGAAAGCTGTCCGTTGCGGATATTCGTTGTGATTCGACCTGTTGCTTCTGCCAGAGCATAGATTGTGGATCTCATTACGATAATATCGTCCATGAATTTTTTATATTCGCCCTTATATGCGTTTTCTTTGATTTCAAATTCTTCGCCTACTGACATCTTGCCAATATAGTCAGAAGCCTCTCGCAAAGGAACGACGATGGCATCCATTGTCGCATTGAAGCCTTCAATGACATCACGGAAACCGCCTTCGAAAAATTCTGCTTTGCCCCTGTTGTTGAGGTCGCCGTTGACCGCATATTCCGTCAGAGTAGCGCTTTCGGTAATGAGCGCACGCAGGTTTCTGACAACAGCATGAAGGCTTGTGGACAAAATATCTTTATCAGATTTCGGTGTGATTTCTACGGAAAGGTCGCCGTGAGCAATTTTTTCGGCAACCGTAGCTTGATTGCGTATGTTTTCAATCATTTGTTGGAAGGAGTGAGCAAGCTGCCCAATCTCATCGTGCGAAGTGACTTCAACTTTGACGTTCACATCACCCTCGGCCAAAGAATCCGAAGCCTCTACCAACTTGGCAAGGGGCTTGATGACCGTTTTCTTAATGAGGAAGTTGGAAAGGATAAACATCACGATGATACCGGCAATCGAAATACCGATTAACAAGAAGAGTAGTTGATTCGCACGTTCCATAATATCGGTTGCGCTCATGTCTACGCCAATCATTGCGACGAGAGCTCCGTCAGAGTCAAGGATAGGAGTGAATTCTGTCATGAGATAACCAAAGTCCGGATCGGTGTACATGCCATTGTCATGTGGAAGACCCGCGGTGCAAGCCTCGTCGAAGGCAGCCTCGTCAGCCGCTGTTGAAAAGAAATTTTCATAACCGACAGTAAAATCATAGGTGTAAATATCATCGGGGTTATCGTCCGGGGTTTGTCCTTCGACGATATAGCGAATTGTTTTTTCTTCCGGAATAGGGGAAATGATATATAGGTAAGCTACGCCGGTCGCTGTTTTAACCCGAGACAATAATTCTTTCATTTCCGGATAATAATCGTGCTCCGTACCTTCTTCAATCATTTCTTTAAAAGCGTCGCCGTCAATCTCTGTCGCGATAATGCTCCCGATAGAAAAAGATTCATCCGCTTTGAGGGAAATGACTTCCGTTCGATGCTTCATGATGCTTGTTGCACCTAGCAAAATCGTGATCAACAATGTCATTCCGATGAGGATCAACAAAATTTTGCCGCTGATCGATTGTTTTCTTTTACCGATGGTTTCGTTATTCATTTTTGTTCTCCCAAAAGACTACTGTGATATTTCGTATAAAAAACATGAAAAAATAAAGTAGATTGACTTCTATTATAGTATATCGGCCTCGTTTTGTAAAACTTGATTCCGAATTATATGGCGAAAATGGAAAAACCGGCCTTATAAAGACCGGTTTTTCCATTGGTTTGTTTAAACGTTGAGCATTTGCAAAATAGCGGATTTTGTCTTTGCTCCTACGGAAGTCTGCACAACCGTACCGCCTTTTACGACGGCAAGCGTGGGAATGCTCATCACCTTGAAGGCCTTTGCAAGTTCGGGCTGCTCGTCTACATTGATCTTGCATACCTTTGAATCGGTCACCTCTTTTGCGATTTCATCGACGATAGGCGAAACCATTCTACAGGGGCCGCACCAAGGAGCCCAGAAATCCAAAAGCACAGGCTTTTCAGAGTTCATGACCTCGTTTTCAAAATTATCTTTTGTGATTATTAATGCACTCATCTTCATTCTCCTTTTTCTATTTCCGTTTGTGTTTTGCTTTGTTTTATGTCTTTATTATAACGCTCCGATAAATATGTTCTGTAACGAGGTCACATAAGGATAAAAAAAGCACCCCGCTGCTGCGAGGTGCTAAAAAATAATCTGTTTGGTTCTTGCCTTTACTTTGAGGAGTAAAGTGCTTTTAGAGTTTTTTGGATTTCTTCATCTTCCAAATATTCGTCGAAAGGCATTTCCTTATCGACAATCCCATTCGGTGTGATTTCAATCACGCGATTTGCGATACTGCTGATAAAACTGTGATCGTGTGAAGCAAAAAGAAGTGATCCGGGGAATGCAATCAAACCGTTGTTGACTGCCGTAATGGACTCGAGATCCAAATGATTCGTGGGTTCATCAAGAATCAGGACATTCGCGCTTGAAAGCATAAGCTTTGAAAACATACATCTGACTTTTTCTCCTCCGGAGAGCACGCTGCAGCTTTTCAAAGCATCTTCTCCCGAGAACAGCATTTTGCCAAGGAATCCTCGCAAGAAGGTTTCTGTCTTTTCTGTCGAATAATCTCTCAACCACTCGATTAGGTTAACCTCTTGGTTTTCAAAAAAGGAAGTGTTGTCCTTTGGCAGGTAGGCCGTTGAAGTCGTAACACCCCAACGATAAGAGCCCTCATCCGGTTCGATCTCTCCAATTAGGATTTGAAACAACGTTGTTCGCGCCGCTTCGTTTTCACCAAGGATGGCAATCTTGTCATTCTTATTCATGGTGAAGGAGATGTTGTTTAACAACTTTTCTCCATTGACGGTTTTTGAAAGGTTTTCAACGAACAGGATGTCTTTGCCTGCTTCTCTTTCCGGAGTAAAACCGACAAACGGATAACGTCGTGAAGAAGCCGGAAGATCATCAATCGTAATCTTATCAAGCAGCTTTTTGCGGGAAGTTGCCTGTTTAGCTTTTGAGGCATTGGAACTGAATCGTGCGATAAAGGCCTGAAGATCTTTAATCTTTTCTTCTTTTTTACGGTTTTGATCCTTGAGAAGTCGCTGTGTCAGCTGACTCGATTCGTACCAAAAATCATAATTACCGAGATAGATGTTAATCTTATTAAAATCGATATCCAGCATATGCGTACAAACGATGTTCAGGAAATGACGATCATGCGATACGACGATAACCGTTTTCGGATAATCCATGAGAAAGTCTTCAAGCCAGCTGATGGCCTTAAAATCAAGATGGTTAGTCGGCTCGTCAAGCAGTAGGATGTCCGGGGCGTTAAACAAAGCTTGTGCAAGAAGCACCTTGACTTTTTCGGCGCCGGTCAGATCTTTCATGTATTTATCATGTAGGTCTTTCTCAATGCCAAGACCCATAAGAAGTTTTTCGGCATTTGTTTCGGAGTCCCAACCATTCATTTCGGAAAATTCATGTTCGAGCTCAGAGGCAAGAATTCCGTCCGCATCACTAAAATCTTCCTTGCAGTAAAGCGCATCTTTTTCCTGCATGATGTCATATAGTTTTTTGTGCCCCATAATAACCGTGTCGCGAACGATAAACGCGTCGAACGCAAAATGGTTCTGTGAAAGGGTCGCAAGACGCTCTCCCGGGGTAATGCTGACATCGCCTGACGTCGGCTCGATCTCGCCGGAAAGGATTTTGAGAAGAGTTGATTTGCCCGCGCCGTTTGCGCCGATGACCCCGTAGCAATTCCCCTCGGTAAATTTAACATTGACGTCTTTGAAAAGGTATTTGTCTGAAAAGCCCAGACTGAGATTGTTGACTGATAGCATAGGTAAGTTTTCCTCCAAACCGGGCAGGCATCATTCAGGTTAAATGAGCATGCCATAACGAAAAAAGTGCACAATCCGTGCACTCTAATATCTAATTTATTATTATACGCCATTTCTCATAAAAAAACAAGGCCGTCTTTTTCGTTCAAATGACTGGACGCTGGCGAAAACACAAGTTTTTGATATAAAATAAGAAGAACAAAAAACGGGAAAGATGTTATGCTATATAGTAGGGGGGATAATAT
>JAQUUY010000063.1 GCA_028693645.1 Eubacteriales bacterium
CTCCGGTTTCAAATTTCGGAGGGCAAGGTCTTTCTTCCATGGCTATCTTTTATTATACCCGCGTGCCTGCGGACAAAATGGAGCAGGCGATTATTGATCTTGCCGCTCTTCTTTAATAACTTCTTCCACCGCAGCTTCTTCGACATCACCATTTGTAAACTGGCTCTCATAAAGCTCTGCATAGAAGCCTTTACTCTCCAGTAATTCTTGCTGTGTCCCCTGCTCAATAATGTCGCCGTCTTTCATGACCAATATCAAATCGGCATCTCTTATCGTAGAAAGGCGATGGGCGATGACAAAGCTCGTCCTATCCTTTCTGAGATGGAGCATGGCCTTTTGAATCAAGACCTCGGTTCTCGTATCAACAGAGCTTGTCGCCTCATCAAGGATAAGGATTTTCGGATCCGCAAGGATTGTTCGTGCAATCGTCAGCAACTGTTTTTGACCCTGTGAAATGTTATTCGCCTCTTCATTTAATATCATGTTATATTTGTCGGGCAGCGCGCGAATGAATTCGTCACAGTGAGCCGCCCTTGCCGCCGCATAGACCTCTTCATCGCTTCGCCCGAAACTTCCATACCGGATGTTTTCCAGAATGCTGGCATTGTAAAGCCAGGCATCTTGCAGAACCATTCCAAAAATGCTTCTGAGATCATTGCGACGAAAACTTCTGACCTCATTCCCGTCAATCAGAATCTCTCCCCCCTGCATTTCATAAAAACGCATCAGCAGCTTAACAATCGTAGTTTTTCCCGCACCCGTCGGTCCGACGATAGCGACCATCTGCCCCGGCTCAATCTTTGCCGAAAAGTCACGAATGACCGTTCTTTCTTTCGTGTAACCAAACGTCACATTCCGAAACTCGACGCGACCACTGACTTCTGTCGGTATTTTTGCCTCTGTAACTTCTTCGATTTCTTCCTCTTCCGATAGGAATTCAAACACCCTTTCCGCTGCAGCAGCGGTTGATTGCAGGGTATTTGAAATGGTTGCGATCTGACCGATTGGCTGCGTAAAGGAACGCATATACTGAATAAACGCCTGAATATCGCCTACTTCAATCGTTCGCTTCACCGCAAGATATCCCCCGAGAATGCAGACCACGACGTAACCCAGATTCCCGATGAAGCCAATCATAGGCATCATCATGCTCGATAGGAACTGTGACTTCCACGCGGAATCGTACAACTCCTCATTCATTTTTTGGAATTTACGGACCGCTTCTTTTTCTCCGTTAAACACCTGAACGATATTGTGTTCCGAATAGTTTTCTTCGATATGCCCATTGATATGTCCAAGATATTCTTGTTGCTTTTTAAAATATTTTTGCGAGCGCTTAACAACAAGCATCGTCGCCATTCCCGACAGGGGAACCACAAGAAGCGCCACCAAGGTCATGAGCCAACTGATTGAAAGCATCATAACAAGAACTCCGATTACGGTCGTTATAGAGGTAATAATCTGAGCCAAACTCTGGTTGAGCGTCTGGCTGATTGTATCGACATCGTTCGTGATGCGTGAAAGGACTTCTCCGTGTGTTTTGCTGTCAAAATATTTGATTGGCATCCGATCAATCTTTTCGGAAATATTTTTTCGGAACTCATAGGTGATTTTCATCGAAACACCCGACATGATATAGTTCTGGAAATAAGAAAAAAGCGAAGAAACGGCATATAAACCAACAAGGAAAAGCATCATCCGATTGATGTATTGAAAATCCAATACAAATGTTATCCCCGCCGAATGCGCCATCACCGCTTCATATAGCTCGGTGATGATTCTTCCAAGCAATTTCGGCCCGATAATCGAAAACACAGCGGAGCAAGCAGAAAAGAGCAAAACAACAATAAATGCTTTTTTATACTCAAATAAATACGCACTCAAACGGCGAATCGTTCCTTTGAAATCTTTTGCTTTTTGAACAGGTTCGCCCATTCCGCGGGGGCCGCCGCGAAACCCCGGTTCGCGCTGCGAGGATTTTTTTTCACTCATCGGAGTTCCTCCTCGCTTAATTGTGACGCTGCAATCTCTTGATAGACTTCGCATTGCTTCAACAGTTCTTTGTGCGTGCCGCGGGAAACAATTCGGCCTTGTTCAAGAACGAGAATCTGCTCAGCATCACGAATCGTGCTGATTCTTTGAGCAATCAAAAGAACCGTGCTGGATTTTGTTTTTTCTTTTAAGGCCGCTCGAAGATTCGCATCCGTCTTATAATCCAAAGCAGAAAAACTATCATCAAAAATATATATCTGCGGATTTTTCAAGAGCGCACGAGCGATAGCCAGCCTTTGTTTCTGCCCGCCGGATACATTCGAACCCCCCTGTGCAATCGCAGATGCGAACCCTTCGGGTTTTGCTTCGATGAATTCCATTGCTTGAGCAATCTCTGCAGCCTTGCGAATCTCCTCTTCACTTGCATTGGCATCAGCATAGGTCAAATTGCTTCGAATCGTGCCCGAAAAGAGCATTCCCCTTTGTGGTACGTATCCCAAATTTTCGCGCAAATCATGGAGGGACATCTTTTTGATATCCATACCGTCAATCCGGATTTCCCCTTCCGTAATATCATAAAAACGCGGAATCAGATTAACAATCGTAGACTTTCCGCTTCCTGTCGAACCAATCAGGGCTGTCGTTTGTCCGGGACTTGCGGTAAAGCTGATTTCTCGAAGCACCGGCTCACTGGCTCCGGGATAAGAGAAGGTGACTTTATCGAAACAAACTTCCCCACGCAATCGCGGCATGGGAACGGTACTTTCTGCGACATCTGTGATAGAAGGTTCTGTTTTCAAAACATCGGCAATACGACCGGCAGAAATCGAAGCGCGCGGAATCTGAATAAACATCATGGACATCATCAAAAAGGCCATAATGATTTGCATAACATACTGCATATATGCCATCATATCCCCGACATCAAGACGAAAATCAGCAACTTGGCTTGCCCCAACCCAGACGACCGCGACGGTTACAAGATTCATAAGAAGCATCATCGCGGGCATCATGCCTGACATCACGCGATGCACAAAAAGGCTCACTGCAGTCAGTTCTTTGTTGACCTCGTCAAAGCGAGCTTCTTCAAAACGCTGTGTATTGAATGCTCTAATCACTAACATTCCTTCGAGATTCTCTCGCACCACAGCATTTACGCGATCAATAATCGTCTGGATTCTCTTAAATTTTGGAATCGCAAGAGAAAATACGGTGAAAACGATGCACAGCAACATCACAACGGCCACTCCGATAATCCAGGACATGGACGAGCTTTTTGCCAGAGCATGCAAAAAACCTCCGACCGCTAAAATCGGAGCATAAAACACCATTCTTATCATCATAATAAGGAGTTGTTGAATCTGTGTGATGTCATTCGTCGTTCTTGTAATCAAGGAAGATGCGGAAAATTGATCAAATTCGGCATTAGAAAAGAGCTGGACTTTTTTAAAAAGATCTGAGCGAAGATCTTTGCAGGAACCTGCTGCTGTTTTAGATGCAAGAAGTCCGACCGCAGTGCTGCAAACAACGCTAAGCAAAGTGACGGCAATCATCAAGACTCCCGTTTTAATAATGTAGGACGTATCAGCAGTTGCAATCCCGCGATTCACAATGTCAGACATGTAGCCCGGCAACGCCAATTCTGATGCGGCTTGAATAAACAACAACAACACAGAAAGGAGGATCAAACCACTATATGGTTTTAAATACTTTATCAATCTTATCATAAAAAGCTCCATGGCAAACGCTGTTTAAATCCTTGTTTGCCACGCAAGTATACTCTCTTGAAAATAATTGTCAAGGTCTGTTTCCTCAGGCCTTGCTTTCGGCAAACTTTTTCCGTCTCTCGGTTTTATCTCTGTACATTTCTTCATCCGCCCTCTGCATGAGTGCTTCGAGAGTTTCCGGAGCACCTTGGGGGAGTGCAAAACCTGCGGACAAACTCAAGGCGAGATGAGATTCCGCGAGATCCCGATTGTTATTCTCGACCTCTTCTCTAAGCCGTTCAAGAATCCTATCAGCCAAGATTTTGTCTGTTTCCGGAATAATCGCCATGAATTCATCTCCGCCAATCCTTGCGAGGATGCTTTCTTCGCGGAAAGAGCGTTCCAATACTTTTGCCGCACTCTTAATCAATTTATCACCATCCGCATGGCCAAACGTATCATTTACATACTTAAGGCGGTCAATATCGAACATAAAAACCGTGCGTTCAATCAATCCGCTGTTTTTTTCAAAATAGTCATTGATAAAAGTCCGATTATACAATTCCGTCATTGGATCATGGAAACTTAGATAGCTAAGATTTTCCTCAGAACGGGTGATTTTTTCGTACTGTTCAATGTTATTAAAAACCAAGCCAAGAATCATTGCAATCTCGATTGCAAAATTCAAATATTTTTCCGTGTTTTCCGGGAAGAGGAATCCGCCGACCTCAATGACTCCATACAGCTTGTCGCTTCTCTCGATTTTAATGCAAAATCCATCCGCTTCTTTTTGATATGAGTAGGATTTCGCAGGATTCTCCATCAGCGAAAGGACCGCCTCCGGGTACTCCGCCTTATCAAGATCCCCCGTCCAATACTTGAAATCCTCGGCTCCAAAGACCATCAGGAATAAGTTTTTTATCCCTCCGACCGTATCGCGTTTGTTTGTATAGGCAACGATTTTCGCAAGGACATCAAAAATGGCAGCATACTCGGCTGTTTGTATGCGACTCTCCTCCAACGCTTTTTTGCTTCGTTCATTCAAATAGCGCTGTCTCCACTCATTTACAGCGCAGCGGATCATACGCTTCGTCATCTTTAGATCACTGCCTATGATTTTAAAGGGCAGATCCAAATAGTTGCTTAACTCTCTCAGTTTTTTCCTACTGTCAGAGACGATTCCCGTATCAAAAAAAACAAGCTCGTTTGCAACTTCACTGTAAAAACGCCTTGCCGTTTCCTGATCGAAACCTTGCTTTTCAAGCTGCTCTTGCCAAGTTTCTAACCAGCCCGATCCAACAAGATAACCGCCTTTTTCGATGATATAGGTCAAAAACGATTCATTCGCTAAATGACTGAAACAGTGCTCGGATTTCCAGAAGTCGACTCCGGTCGCCTCGGGAAGTAGTTTGGTCAGATCGCAATGTTCTCCGCAAAAAGCAAGCGCCGGGTTCTCCGATTCAATGATGTTTTTTAGTAGGGTCTCCACTTCTTCTTTTCGTTTTCTGTCCGTGCAAAGACAGGGAAACGAAACAAGCACTACATCTTTATAATCCTCTTCTTCAATAATTTTTCGGTAGTCCGGATAAAAATTCTCACAGACAAAAATCGTTAATTTCTCTCGCATTATTTTTCCCTCCGAAGTGGATATGTTCCATATTTCTCAACGGCCTCCGCGATTCCAAGAAGCACATGCTCAGGAACTTGGTATGGAATCTCTCCATGATTGTCGGAAAGAATTAAGCCGCCGCCTTTTCCTGCCAGCTGAATCACCCGACTGACTTTCCGGTCGATGTCCTCTTGGTTCCAATTGACCATGTCGATTCCGTTGAGATTGCCAAGCAGACAAATCCTATTTTGCGCTGCCGTCTTCACCTTTTCGATATCGTCTTTGTCACTGAAACCCAAAACAAGCGCTCCGGAGTCAATAATTTCATCGACGACGGGCAGTGAGATTCCCGATGCCAAATGAATTGCGGTCGCTCCATGAATCCTATCAATTGTGCGGCGAGCGATTTTCTTGCCGGTCTCGAGATATTTTTCTTTTTCTATGATAGTCGGAGAAGACAAAGGATCGAAGTAGCAAATGGCTGTCGCCCCCGCATCAATCTGCGCATTCGCCCACGCAACACAAAATTCTTCGTTGACTCGCATCAGCTGTTCAAATTCCTCTGGTCGGAAGTATAAAAGCTCAAGGTATTTCTCGAAACCCATCTGCATGACAGGAAGGGAAAAGGGCGACATCACTACCCCGATAATCGGTGTCTGTCCGCCATCTTCTTTTTTTATGAGTTCGGTTGCTTCAAGAACTCTTTTGAGACCCGCACTCTCACTGATTTTAGGTGGTTCAAGGAAGCGAATCTGCTCAGGATTCTTTATGAACGGTTCTCCCGAATTTGCCGGTCCCTCCGCCCGAAAAATCACTTCACCCCCAAAGGCTTCGAACTCGAGCGCAGCATAAAAAAAAGTGTAAAAGCAATCGTTTCTGTATTTTTTCTTCATCGCGAGCTGCGTCTTTGCGACCAACAAGGGGTCCGAAAAATAGTTTTTTACAGAAGTATTCGATTCTTTTGCACCATATAAAGACAGTAACAAAAACAGGGGAACCCGATCGGGTTCTTTATGACTGATGGCGGCCATCGTTCGTTCCATGGAATTCATTTATTTCTCGCCTCCGTCCCAAACCGTTTCGAGTATTCTCAAAACATCAGAAGCGTTCTTGCCGTCGGCATCGGCTCCCACCTTTTCCCAAAGCTTCGAATCCAAACGAAATGGCGCACCGCCAACGATAATTTTGGTCTTATATCCATCAGCCAGAAGTTTTTCTTTAAGCTCTTTGACTTGAAGTGCGGAAGGAAACATCAAAGTCGATATCAACAAAATATCGATCTCGTTTTTTTCAGTTTTACTGACGAGTTCCTCTACACCCTGTCCAATTCCAAAATCAATGAGCTCATAGCCTCCTGCACGAATGACGGAAGAGACAATGCGCTTTCCGAGACTATGCTGATCCTGCAAAACAGCAATCGCCATTTTGGGGATTCTTTTTCGCTCTATGTTGAGCTTCGGCATATATTTTTCGATCAGTTCTTCACAGATTACGCCGCTCATGTAGATTTGCGAGAGCGAAACGCTTCCTTCTTCCCAACCAAGCCCAATTCGCTCAAGAGTAGTAACCACAAGACTTTCAAGGCTCTTGAATTCTTTTTCTTTCTCAAATACTTCTCCAAAAATTTCCGCAGCCCTGATCCGATTGATTTGCAACAAAGCTTCTTCAAATTCTAACGAACGCTGTTCAAGATCCTCCATGGTCCCACTCCTTTTCAGTTTTATTCCTTACTTAAACGAAAGTGCAGATTTCTTCCAGGCTTTTTTTCGAAGGGCTTCTTGCGCCTTCTTGGGGAACACCGATCGGCATCATGGTCGTCAAGAAGTAACCTTCCTTTTCAAAACCGATTTCGTTTTTCAGCAAAGCTTGCAATTCTTCTGCCGCATAATTCTGGCTGGTCATCAGGCAAGAGCCATAACCCAAGTCAATGGCGGTCAAGGTCATATTTTCGAGAGCTGCACCGATATTTTGCATACCGGGATTTCTCACAAAAAGCTTATCAATCTCTGATTGGGGATATTCTGCAAAGACGTATTCATAATAGCCGCTCGGATAATTATTCGTAGCATATACCACAACCAGAACCGGCGCTTCCATTGCAAATAACATGAAATTCTTTGCGAACTTGCGAAAACGCAGACCTTTTGCGGGATCTTTTTTATCCATCACCAAGGCAATTTCTTCGTTTTTTGCCATTACGGTCTCGCCGATTTTATCTCGCAGCGCTCGATCGCGGATTACGAGGAAATACCAGTTTTGAGAGTTGTCTCCGGAAGGAGCAATCCGTCCGGCATCGATGATTTTGAGCATGTCCTCATGAGGAACATCTGCATCCGTATATTTTCTTATACTTTGGCGTTTATAAATCGCATCTCTTAATTCCATGTTTTTACCTCCGCGCCTACA
>JAQUUY010000004.1 GCA_028693645.1 Eubacteriales bacterium
AACCAAGACTCGTAAAAGCATTGCTGGACAAAAATGGTCACGAAGTGGAAAGTTTTGCGCCGGAGATGGTTCGGCAGGTCATTTCCCAGGAAACGGCTGATGAGATGTCTGTAATCATGGAATCCGTTGTATCAGATGGCGGCGGTGAAAACGCTAAAATCGCCGGGTACCAAATCGGAGGGAAAACAGGGACTGCCTATAAAGTTTCAAAAGGAGTTTATACAGAAGATACCTATTCTTCTTTTGCGGGAATGGTTCCGATGGATGATCCGAGAATTGCGATCCTCCTCATCGTAGATTCACCGCAGGGCGTGAAATACGGCAGCATGACAGCAGCGCCCGGAGCCAAAGTGATTTTGGAACAGACGCTGCGTTACATGAATATCTTTCCGGAATATAATGAAGAAGAAAAAGCAGAAATGCTTGGTGAAATGGCGACGGTTCCGACCTTGACCGGAAAAACATATACGAAGGCGGTACAAGAACTTTCCGCCTTGGGTCTGGTTTCTTCGGTTTCGCCTGCGCGTGAAAGCGCAGAAGACTTCACGATTGTTGATCAATATCCAAAAGCGGGCGAAAAGCTCAAAAAAGGAAGTGCGGTCTACCTCTATTGGAAATAGGGCATTAAGTCAGCGTCTCGGCAAAGGGAAGGGATATAAAGTTAATGAAAACAATCAAAGCAATAGAAATAGCAAAAGCCGTTTCAGGAGAGCTCCTATACGGCGATCCTGACAGCGAAGCGAACGGTGTATGTATCGATTCCAGAAAAGCTGAGAGAGGGCAGGCTTTTTTCGCTCTTTCGGGAGAACGTGTAGATGGGCATGATTATTTAGATGATGCGATTATGACCGGTTGTTCCGTATTGGTTGTTTCCAAAATCGAAGCAGCAGTGTCTGTTTTTGCGCAAAATCGAGGCGTTGCTTTGATTCGCGTCGAAAATACGGAAATCGCACTGCAGGAATTTGCAAAATATTATCTTTCTCTGTTCCCGATTCTAAAAGTGGCAGTGACAGGAAGTACGGGAAAAACAACGACGAAAGAAATGCTGTATGGGATTTTGAGCGAAAAGTACCAAACGATTAGAAATCTTGGCAATTACAATAATTTGATTGGCCTGCCGCTTTCTGTTTTTGAAATTGGAACGGAAACGGAGGCGGCTGTTTTTGAAATGGGAATGGACCGCCCGGGCGAAATCAGACGCCTTTGTGAAATCGTTGAACCGCAAATTGGTTTGATTACAAACGTTGGGCTTTCCCATATTGAACATCTGGGAAGCCGTGAGAATATTTTAAAAGCAAAAATGGAAATGACAGAGCGTTTTACAAAAGACAATACCTTGGTCATCAATACCGATAACGATATGTTTTGTAATTTTTGCCCGCAAGGAGACTATCAAGTGCTTCGCGTCGGCAAAGGAGAAAACAGCGATTTCAGAATAGAAAAAATCAAGGATCTTGCAGAAAAGGGGATTGAATTTACCATAAAGACAGCCCTTGCTTCGCAGGAATTTCAAGTTGGGCTTCCCGGCCTTCATAATGCGTCCAATGCCGCTTTGGCCGTAGCCGCTTCTCTTGAACTTGGACTTAGCTTGGAAGAAGCAGCCAAAGGACTCGAAAAGATATCTAATTCCGATAAGCGTCTGCACATCATCGAAAAGAAAGGGATCAAAGTTATTGATGATACCTATAACGCCAGCCCCGATTCCATGCGTGCAGCCATAGACGTTCTCACCGGCCTTCGCGGAAAGCGTCATATTGCAATCCTTGGAGACATGTATGAACTGGGGGAAAAGGAAGAAGAGTACCATTTCCAAATCGGAGAATATGCTTCACACGCAGGAGTCAATGTGGTAATATCAGTAGGGAAAAATGCCGGGTTTATCGCGGATGGGGCACGAGCATCCGGCACAAAGGCCATACACTTTGAAACCAAAGACCTTCTTCTTGTTGTGCTTGCACAATGGATCAGACCGGGAGATGTTATTCTTGTAAAAGGTTCAAGGGGAATGGCGATGGAAAAAATTGTTGAACAGATTGAAAAAGCAGGGGAGTAAGGAAATCTAAAAAATGGAATTTTTAAAGATGGTGGTGCCCTTTGGGATCGCATTCGTATTGATGCTTCTTGGGACGCCGCTTTTAATAAAATATTTGCGCCGGATTAAAGCAGGGCAAAGTATTCGTGAAGAAGGCCCGCAGTCACATCTTAGCAAAACGGGAACTCCTACGATGGGCGGCTTGATGATGATTGCTGCTGTCCTGATAAGTTGTTTTTTTTCTATAAAACCAAGTCATGATCTGTTCATCATACTCATCGCTTTTTTTGCGTATGGAGCACTTGGGTTTCTCGATGATTTCGTCAAATTGACAATGAAAAGAAATCTGGGATTGACCGCAAAACAAAAATTCGCATTGCAAATCTTGATTGCAGTCGGGCTTGCCTTTTATGCATCAAACCTTTCCGCTTATGGCACGGAGATTTTGATTCCGTTTACGAATGCGTATTGGGATCTTGGCATTTTCTATGTTCCTTTTGTTGCCTTTATCATGGTGGCAATGGCAAATAGCGTCAATTTGACCGATGGGCTCGATGGATTAGCCTCGGGGGTCAGCTTAGTCGTCGCAATCTTTTTGGCGGTGACGGCAATTTTTCTAAAAACAGCAGAAGCCGCTTGCTTTTGTGCCGCCCTTGCAGGCGCCTGCCTCGGTTTTCTCGTATTCAATAAGCATCCGGCAAAAATATTTATGGGAGACACCGGTTCCATGGCGCTTGGCGGAGGCATTGCTGCCGCGGCCGTTATCATGAATATTGAATTGATTATTCCGATTGCGGGGGGAATCTACCTTGCAGAAGCCGTTTCCGTAATCTTACAAGTTGCCTATTATAAAAAAACGGGAGGGAAGCGTCTTTTTAAGATGGCGCCGCTCCATCATCATTTTGAATTGTCAGGATGGAAAGAACAAAAAGTCGTTGTTGTCTTCTGGTTTGTGACGATCCTATTATGCGGAATCAGCTGGATCGCACTAAGAGGATGAAAAGGAGGAACCTTATGGAGATGAAAGACAGCAAAGTGCTTGTTGTCGGGATGGGAAAATCCGGCATTGCAGCCGCAGAAACTCTCATTTCGCTTGGCGCGAAAGTGGCTGTATACGATAAAAAGACTGAGACAGAAATGGATCCACAGCTAATCAGGTTCTATCAAAACAGAAACGTGACTTGTTTTTTGGGTGAGGAACCTGATGATATGAGCGGTTTTGATCTGCTTGTGGTCAGTCCGGGAGTACCGCTTGAAATCGATATGATTGTGAAAGCAAAGGCTTCGGGTGCAGAAATCATCGGTGAAGTCGAGCTTGCTTTTCGCATCGGACAAGGAACCTATGTTGCCATTACAGGAACCAACGGCAAAACAACGACTACTGTTTTGACAGGAGAGATTTTTCGCCAGGCCGGAAGAAAAACCGAAGTGGTGGGAAACGTGGGTGTTGCTGTTGCAAAGAAAGCGATGGATGCAGACAAGGAGACTTGGTTTGTCACAGAAATCAGCAGTTTTCAGCTTGAAACCACAAAGGAATTCCACCCCCATGTTTCTGCGCTCTTGAACATCACCCCGGATCATATGGACAGACATCATACGATGGAAAACTACGCGAAAGCAAAGGCTCTTATTTATCAAAATCAAACAGCGAATGATTTCTTTGTTGTCAATCGGGATGAACCTGTCAGTTACGCACTCGCAGACGCTTGTCCTGCAACCGTCGTTCCCTTTAGCAGAAAAGAGGAATTGGAGTATGGTTGCTTCGTAAAGGCGGGGCAGATTGTGATTCGTGATGGGAAGCAAGAGGATCAAATCGTCTGTATGGCTTCGGAACTTGGGATACCGGGAGCCCATAACCTCGAAAACGCTTTGGCGGCAACGGCAATCGCCTATTTCTCGGGAATCGAGATTTCGGACATTGCGAAAACGCTGAAATCCTTTGGCGGAGTTGAGCATCGACTTGAGTATGCGGGGGAAGTAAAGGGAGTTCGTTTTGTAAATGATTCCAAAGGGACCAATCCGGATGCATCAATCAAAGCACTTGAAGCCATCGATACTCCGATTATTCTGATTGCGGGTGGCTATGATAAAAATTCCTCGTTTGAAGAATTTCTTGAAGCGGCAAAGGGCAAGGTAAAAGCCTTTGTGCTTCTCGGTAAAACAGCACCGAAAATCAAGGAAACAGCAGAAAAAATGGGCTTTTCCGCCATTTACATGGAAAAAGACATGGAAGATTGTGTCCGCGAAAGCTTTCGCCTTGCAGAGCCGGGAGACACAGTCTTGCTTTCCCCTGCCTGCGCCAGTTGGGATATGTATACTTGCTTCGAACAGCGCGGAGAACATTTTAAAAATTGTGTCGAGAACTTAGCAAAATAGCCGGAACGGGAGAGTTCGATGAAAGTAAAAAAAAGAACATCGATGAAAGCAGGAGACTTTCTGTTAGCGATTCTTGTGTTAGCATTGGTCGTCTTTGGCATTATCATGGTGTTCAGCGCGAGCTATTACAGTTCAATCAGTGAGACCGGAGATCCTTATGCCTATCTTAAGGATCATTTGATGTGGGCATTGCTCGGTACAGGCCTTATGGTGCTTACCGCAAGTATTGATTATCATATTTATGCACGCTTTGCCAAACCGCTTGCGGGAATCAGTTTTATTCTTCTTTTTCTGCTATTCACTCCGCTTGGAGTGACGAGAAATTATGCAACGAGATGGATTGGGGTTGGTGGATTTACCGTCATGCCGGGCGAAATCGCTAAGATTTGCGCCATTATTTTTGTTGCTTGGTTCCTTTCAAAAGACCCGAAACGGATTACTTCGCTGACAAAAGGGGTTCTGCCATTGCTGGCACTTTGTGCTGCCTATTTTGGGCTGATTGTAAAACAGCCCAACCTTTCTACGGCAATTACCATTTGCGCGATCATCATTGGCATCATGTTTGTGGCGGGGCTAAATGGAATTTACCTTATGGGTGTCGGCGGTATCGGAGCCTTGGGTGTCATTGCCCTGATATTTATGGATGACGGTGGTTATCGACTCAAGCGTTTCACAAGTTTCCTCGATCCCTTTGAGGATAAACTCGGAGCGGGCTGGCAAGTCATTCAGTCTCTTCTCGCCTTGGGTTCCGGAGGACTTACCGGAGTCGGATTAGGAAAAAGCATACAAAAAACGCTGTATTTACCCGAGCCTCAAAATGACTTCATTTTTTCTATCATTGGAGAAGAACTTGGGTTTATCGGTTGCCTGGTTTTAATCTTGGTTTATCTGCTTTTGATTTGGAGAAGTGCAGATATTGCACTCAAAGCCTCTGATTTGTTTGGTATGTTATTGGCATCGGGCATTACAATTATGCTCTCCGTTCAAGTCATCTTAAATATTGCTGTTGTCACTTCCTCCATGCCTCCGACCGGTATCACATTACCTTTCGTCAGTTACGGAGGAAATGCCCTGCTGCTCTTTATGGGCTCTTTTGGTATTCTGCTTAATATTTCGCGGCACGCTCTGATAAAGGAACCTCTGCCTGTTGTTAAGGAGAATAATATCAAAACAAGACATATGCCAAACTTGTACCATTTTGACAGGAGGAAATAATGAGAATCATAATGACCGGCGGCGGTACCGGCGGACATATCTATCCTGCGATTGCGATTGCCGATAAAATAAAACGAAAAAATCCGGAAGCGGAAATCCTTTTTATTGGGACAATGCGCGGTCACGAAAAAGATCTTGTTCCGAAAAACGGCTACCCCATTCGCTTTATTACAGCTCGCGGATTTAACAGAAAAAATCTTTTTGCGAATATACAAACGATAAAAGATCACCTAAACGGAGAACGTCAAGCGAAGGCAATCCTTGCCGAGTTCGCGCCGGATCTCGTCATCGGAACCGGCGGTTATGTCTGCGGCCCTGTGATAAAAGCAGCGGCGAAGAGGAAAATTCCTTGTTACCTGCATGAACAGAACGCCTTTGCCGGACTTGCAAATCGTATGCTTGAAAAATATGCAAAAAAGGTTTTCCTTGCCTATCCTGAAGCAGCCCAATACTTTAAACAAAAGAAAAAACTAATCGTAACCGGAAACCCCTTGCGAAAAGATTTTTTGTTTTCTGCTCTTTCTGATACGAGAAAGCAGTTGGGGATTTTGCCCACCGATTTTTGTGTGCTTTGCTTTGGTGGGAGCCTCGGCGCTGAAGCAATCAACCGCACAATCGTCGAAGCGGCGGAGTCACTGATTACGGTACCTCATGTAAAACTGTTTCTCATTAGCGGGAGGAAGTCGTATGAAAGCGTCGTTTTTGATTTGAAAAAGAGAGAAATATTGGAGTCGGAGCAAATTAGTGTTTTGCCATATGCCGATGATATGCATGTCTATTTGAATGCGGCAGATCTTGTGATTAGCCGTTCCGGCGCACTCACTGTATCTGAGATTACCGCTTGCGGAAAACCATCCATTCTGATTCCTTCGCCGAATGTAACCGGAAACCACCAATATTTCAACGCAAAAGCAGTTTCTGACAAGGGCGCTGCCGTTCTTATCGAAGAAAAGGATCTCAATGCCAAGGGCCTTCTTGGCGTCATCTTGCGCTTGATGGGAAACCGCGAAGCGATAAATATAATGGCGAAGGCTGCCGCAGCTGTGGGAAGGCTCGACAGCGTGGATCTCATTTACGATCATTTGGAGCTTGATAAAAAGTAAAAATACTGAACCGGTGAATAGGGGAAGCAAACCATGTCCGTCGCAGAACCAAAAAAGAAAAAGAAGAGAAGGAAAAAGCATTATCTGCTAAGACTTTTGCTCGTGATTTTGATGGGAGTAGGTCTTTATTTCTTTCTGACTTCGGAATTTTTTAATGTCGATAAAATCGTAGTTGAGAATAATAAATATTTTACGGCTGAGCAGGTGATTGGTCTGGCGGAAGCAAAACCGGGGGGGAATCTTTTTGGGCAAGCGACCGAAGAAATGAAGGACAAGCTATTGGCGGATCCTTATGTCAAAAGTGTTTCGGTTTCCAGAAAATTACCGAATCAACTTGTCATTACCGTGACAGAAAGAGAAGAATACGCGACGGTCCCCTATGGAAAGAGTTTTCTCGTAATCGATAAGGAGGGAATGATCCTTCGGCAAACCGATACGGCTCCGACCCTGCCCCTTTTAGTGGGGCTGACACTCTCAAATATCAAAATCGGAACAGCGCTTCGGGTTGAAGAAAACTCTCTTCTGACCGGAACCTTAAAACTTCTTGAAAAAATGGATGAAAATGAAATTTACTTTAAAAAAATAGAAATTTCCGCCGTTGTAATCCGTGCCTATATTTATGACAGCCTTTTATGTGAAGGAACTCCTGAAAACATTATGAAAAACATGGACGAGATCAAGCAGGTGTTGTATGATTTGTATAAGAAGGGTACGGAGCGTGGAGTCATAAAAGTCTATGGGGACGATAAGGATTGCGCTTTTAGCCCCGTAATAGAATAGAAGCATCTTCTTAAGGGGAAAATAATGAAAAACAAGGGTGGAATTCCGGTTATTGGAGTATTGGCGTTGCTGATAGGCTTGCTAATCTCGGTTCAGATCGGGACAGCGGAGAGCTCCGATGTCGGCGGTCTGATTCCTGTTGCGAAAGCGGCGGGTCTTGAACAGGAATTGAAAGAACTAAGAGCAGAAAAAGAAACAATAATGCAGGAATATCTCGATCTCGAAGCACGTTTAAAAGAAATCGAAGAACAAAACAGCAGCGAAGATGCCTTGATGCAGTCGATGGGCGGCGAAATCGAAAAGTACAAGATGAGTGCCGGTATTGTAGATGTAAAAGGACCCGGAGTCATTGTTACTGTTGATGATCCGATTCCGACAGAAGAAAACCCGGGAGATGGGTACAGCACGATTATGCTGCGCTATGATCTCTTGCTTTCTCTTGTAAATAAGCTGAAAGACGCCGGAGCGGAAGCCATCTCGATTAATGGTCAAAGGATCATAACGAGTACAGAAATCAGTCTCGCCGGCGACAATGTCAATATCAATGCGGTTCCGACGGCACCGCCTTATACGATCAAGGCAATCGGAAATCCGGACACGATAGAATCCACTTTGACAATACGCTATGGTATCGTTGAAACGATGCGCAACAATTATGCGCTCAGGGTCGATATTTCGCAAGAAAAGGAGCTGACGATTTCCAGATATTCCGGAGTCATCAAGTTCCGTTATGCTGTACTTGCGGATGACGATGAGTAGAAGGGCGGCAGATGGAGAAATGAAGCGAAGTTTCCTTTTAATGATAGTGTTCTGCTTTCTCCTGAGCTTTTCCGCTGTTGTTCTTGCCCAGACATCCAAAGGACAACATCTTTATGTGTCACCTAAGGTTCTTGATGATTACAAGATTACGATTGAGGGTGAAAAAAAAGAAATCGAAAACCTCAACACTCTCGTTTCCGAATCACGCAAAAAGCTTGAGCAGTATGAAGCTTTGGTTGCGGAGGATAAGGACATCGGGAGAGAGCTAAAACAACAACTGGAACAGGATCTCGAATTATACAGCCTTGCGAGCGGTGACGTAGCAGTCAAAGGGCCGGGCGTCAAGGTCTATATTGATGATGGACAGAGAAAGCTGGAGTCTTGGGAGACACCGAATAATATTCTGGTCCATGACAGCGATTTGCTTTTAATTATTAACGACCTGAAAGCATCGGGCGCGGAGGCAATCTCAATCAACGGACAAAGAATCGTAGATGTTACGGCAATTTCTTGTTCGGGGTATACCGTCAGAATCAATGACCAATTTTTTGCAAGGCCCTTTCGCATCGAAGCAATCGGTGATGGTTCTCGTATGTCGGCGGCTTTGATCGGCCCCGGCGGTTATGGAACAGAATTAAAAGAATGGGGATTGATTTTCAAGGTGACCGTAGCGGATGATATCCTCATTCCGGCTTATGCGGAAAGCCATGCTTATAAATATATCAGCCCTGCCGTGAATTGACGGCATTAAGGAAGGTGAAAACAATTGATTATTGCAATGGCACTCGGATTGGGTCTTGGTCTTGTTTTAGGCTTTGCACTCAACATTACCTATCCCTCGGAGTTCTCATTTTATATTACGATGGCCCTTCTCGCGTCGATGGACTCCCTCCTCGGAGCGGCCAGATCGTACATGGAAGGGAAATATAACAATCCCATTTTTATCAGCGGATTTTTGACAAACGCAATTCTTGCTGCGGCGCTTGTCTATCTGGGAGATCGTCTCGGAGTGCCTCTGTATTATGCAGTAATATTTGTTTTCGGAGGGAGATTGTTCCAAAATCTTGCCGTCATTCGTCGTATCTTGATTGAGAGATATTTTGTAAAAAAAAGCACCGATGACCACATGAAATAGGTGCATAGTCTATCCGAATATGCTATAATTAGTATCATTACCTATATAGGAGGTTACCGAACATGCTGCAGTTCGAAGTAAACGAGACGAAAAATGCACAGATAAAAGTTATCGGAATCGGCGGTGGCGGTAGTAACGCAGTCAATCGAATGATAGACGCGGGACTCAAAGGAGTCACTTTTATTGCAATAAATACTGACAAACAGGCATTGGCCGGATCAAAGGCAGAAACCAAGATCCAAATCGGCGAGAAATTGACGAAAGGACTTGGCGCAGGTGCCAATCCCGAAGTCGGCCAAAAGGCAGCAGAAGAAAACATTGATGACCTGTCAAGTTATATCGCAGGCGCGGATATGGTTTTCATCACGGCGGGAATGGGCGGAGGTACCGGTACCGGTGCTGCTCCTGTCATCGCTAAGGCAGCCAAGGATGCCGGCATCCTTACAGTAGGAGTTGTAACGAAGCCCTTTACTTTTGAAGGCAAAAAGCGTAGAGAACACGCGGATCTGGGAATTAAATTCTTGAAAAAATATGTCGATTCGTTAGTTGTGGTACCGAACGATAAGCTTCTTCAGATTGCCGAGAAAAGCACGACCATGCTGGAAGCATTCAACATGGCTGATGAAATTTTAAAACAAGGTGTTCAGGGCATTTCAGACTTGATTGCCGAGGCGGGATTGATCAATCTTGATTTCGCTGATGTGAAAACAGTCATGAATGATCGAGGCATCGCACACATGGGCGTCGGACGCGGACGCGGTGAAAACCGAGTTGCCGAAGCCGTAAAAGATGCGATTGAGAGTCCGCTTCTTGAAACAAGCATCAACGGAGCCAAAGCCATCTTGCTCAACATCATGGGTGGTTATGATCTCGGGATGCTCGAAGTCAATGAAGCCGCCGATCAAATCGAAAAGGCCGCTGACAAAGATGCCATCGTAATCTTTGGCGCCTCTGTCAGAGAAGAATTAGCCGATGAGATTATCGTTACCGTCATAGCCACGGGCTTTGAGGAGCGAAATGGCGAAGTTCCCTTCCTGTCCAACCGAGAGATTATCAGACCAGGTAAAGAGCAGGACTTCTTTGATAATGAAAAAGACACAGAAGAAGAAAGTGCCGAACCGAGGGAAGCGGAGCAAGTAGAGGAAAAAGAACCCGAAAGCCCCCGTGGCCCGGACATCGATATCCCCGGCTTTCTAAAAGGGAACTATAAACGATTTTAAAACGCCAAAAAGGAAGCCGGGACGTAAGACCGGCTTCTATTTTGCTGTTAGGGAGAAGTCTTCTGAAAGCAGGTTAAATGAAAAGAATCACATCGCAGGATAATCCTGTTTGGAAACAAATTAAAAAGCTCCAACGAAAAAAGGGGAGAGATGCCGAGGCGTCTTACCTTATCGAAGGATTCCATTTGCTTGAAGAAGCTTTAAATACAGAAACCAGACTCACCATGACTTTGATTAGGGAATCTCTGCTCGAAGACGAACCCGAAGAGATGGCTCTTTTGATTGAACGGCTTGAATCGCAGGGAACGAAGATATTCGCCGCACCCAATGACGGCTTTGACAGTGTTTCCGATACGGAGACCCCACAGGGGATTCTTTCCGTCGTAAAAAAGCGTGAACTCAGCCCCGACGATTTTTTCTTAAATCAAAGCCACAAAGGAACGGGGAATGTGATTGTCCTTGACCGCCTACAAGATCCGGGAAATGTCGGAACCATTCTTCGAACTGCCGATGCGGCGGGCTTCCTCGGAGCTTTGATTGTGAAAGGGAGTGCAGATGTATACGGGGCCAAAGTGGTTCGAGCGGCTTCCGGTTCGTTGTTTCGACTCCCCCTACTTTTTGTCGACTCGCCCGAAGATGCCTTGTCGTTATTGGCGAGATTCGGGAAACAGACCGCGGCAACCACACCTTATGGAAGCCAAGACTATTATGAGTGTCAAATAGCAGAAAATACAGCAATTGTTATCGGGAATGAAGGTGCAGGCGTCAGCGAATCCTTTTTAGATAAGGCAAAGTATCGAATGAAAATACCGATGGAAAGCAATGTAGAATCCCTCAATGCTGCTGTTGCAGCAGGGATCCTGATTTTTGAAAGTACCAGACAAAAAAAATATCCGATTGATGGAGGAAAGTAAACCATGCAAACACAGCTGTCAAACATTTTGCAGGAAGCAAAAGAACAATTAAAAAATGCCGTGACCGAAGCGGATACCGAAGACCTTCGCATCAAGCTCCTTGGAAAGAAAGGCCGTTTGACGGAGATTCTTCGTTCCATGGGATCGCTTGACCCCGAAGAAAGAAAAACAATGGGACAGGCGGCGAATTCGGTCAGAAACGAGATTGAAAACTTACTCGAGGAGACCTTCGCCAATATCAAGGAATTGCAAATGGGTTTGCGATTTAAAGTGGAGCGAATTGATGTCACCGAGCCTGGAATACAAACACCGCTCGGAACGAAACATCCCATCACGGTTACCATTGATGAAATTACAAATGTGTTTACAAGCATGGGTTACTCGATTGCGGAAGGACCCGAGGTCGAAACCGTATTCTTTAATTTTGATGCACTCAATGCCGCAGCGAATCACCCTTCTCGTGATTTGACGGATACTTTTTATATTAGCCCCGGTGTGCTGCTCAGAACGCAGACTTCACCGGTACAGGCCAGAACATTACTCGCGCAGAAACCACCCATCAAAATCATTTCCCCGGGTCGCTGTTTCCGCTGTGACACTCCTGATGCCACGCATTCACCGATGTTTCATCAGGTGGAAGGTCTCCTTGTTGATGAAGGGGTTACAATGGCTGATCTCAAAGGGACACTTGATCTCTTTGCCAAAGAACTTTTTGGCTCGGAAGTCAAAACAAAATTCCGCCCTCACTTTTTCCCATTCACCGAGCCGAGCGCAGAAATGGACGTTTCCTGCTTCAAATGCGGAGGAAAGGGCTGCCGCATCTGCAAGGGAAGCGGTTGGATTGAGATTCTTGGCTGCGGAATGGTACACCCCAATGTTTTGACTGTTGGGGGCATTGATACGGAGCGCTACACCGGATTCGCTTTTGGTATGGGTGTCGAGCGAATCGCCATGTTGAAATATGGCATCGATGACATCCGTTTGTTCTACGAAAACGATATGCGCTTTATTGGGCAGTTCAAATAGGAGGAATGCACCGTGTTAGTATATACAGAGTGGTTAAACGAATACGTAGAAGTGAAAGAAGACATTGATACTTTTTGCGAAAAAATGATTATGTCAGGTTCAAATATTGAAACAGTAGAGCATTTTGGCAATGGAATAGAAAAGGTTGTCGTCGGAAAACTTCTTTCCGTTGAAAAACATCCGGATGCAGACAAACTTCTTGTTTGTCTGGCTGAGGTCGGCGAAGAAGAACCAATCCAAATCGTAACGGGAGCGCAGAATGTTTTCGTCGGAGCCTACGTCCCGGTAATCCTTCACGGAGGAAAACTGCCGGATGGTACTGTCATCAAAAAAGGAAAACTTCGTGGTGTTGAATCCTGCGGAATGTTTTGTTCACCAAAGGAGTTAGGGTTTGAAGACAAAGTTATTTGTGCCGCCTATCGAGACGGCATCTGGATTCTTGATAAAGAATATACCCCCGGCTTGGATATCGTAGAAGCGATGGGGCTTGCCGGAGATGTCGTTGACTTTGAAATCACGCCGAATCGCCCGGATTGCCTTTCCATGGTCGGAATGGCAAGAGAAGCGGCAGCGACATTTGGCGGAGCAATGAATTATCCCGACAGTACTTGTGTTAAAGAAGAAGGCGCGATGACCGGTCTCCTGCAAGTCGAGATTAAAAAGCCTGAGCTTTGCAAACGTTATGTGGCGAGAATCGTAAAGGATGTCAAAATCGCACCCTCTCCTTGGTGGATGCAAAAGAGACTGATGTATGCGGGTATGCGCCCGATTAATAATATTGTAGATATCACCAATTATGTAATGCTCGAATATGGTCAACCGATTCATGCTTTTGATATCAGAAATATCAAAGGATCAAAGATTGTTGTGGACACCGCCTTCGAGGGGGAATTGTTTACAACACTTGACGGAACCGAAAGAACCCTTGAGGAAGGCATGCTGCTCATCAAGGATGCAGAACGTGCGGTTGCAATCGCTGGGGTCATGGGTGGCTTGAATTCAGAAATCGAGCCTGATACGCAAACCATCGTGATCGAATCGGCGAATTTCTTTGCGGACAGCGTTCGTCTTACCTCAAAGAAACTTGCGTTGCGTACCGAAGCTTCCTCGCGTTTTGAAAAAGGCGTAGATCCGAACCTTGCCGAAACAGCGGCAAATCGTGTCTGCAGACTGATTGAACTTCTGTCTGCCGGAACGGTTATAACGGGTGCGCTTGATGAATATCCGACGAAGGCAGATCCAATCACTATAGATGTCAGAACTGCCAGAATCAATCAGGTCCTTGGTACCGCTTTGACGACCGATGCAGCGGCTGATATCTTCAGACGCCTTGAAATGGAAACGAAAGTCAATGGCGAAGTGATTTCCGTCATTGCTCCGACGGTTCGTAGAGATCTCTTGAAAGAAATCGACATGATTGAGGAAGTTGCCAGAATCTATGGCTATGACCAGCTGCCAACAACTTTACACAAGGGGAGCAATCGTGCCGACAAAACACCGATACAGATTTTGCGCAGCGTGGCAAAAGAAGCACTCACAGGAATGGGGACAAGTGAAATCCAAACCTATTCCTTTGTCAGCCCAAAGGGCCTCGATAAAATATTGACCAAAGAAGAGGACCGTTTACGGAGCGTCGTAAGACTCATCAATCCGCTTGGCGAAGAAAACAGCATCATGCGGACAACCCTGATTCCAAATATGCTTGAGGTACTCGAACGCAATTATTCCAGAGGAATTTCTGCCGTCAGAGCCTTCGAACTCGGAAATACTTTCTTTAATGAAGTGGGCGAAGATGGCCTGCCAAGCGAAAGAGAAGCCTTATGTGTTGCCGCTTACGGCGGGAGCGAAACCTTCTTTACATTAAAGGGCCTTGTCGAAGAACTTTTGAAAAAACTTGGCATTGAAGAACGGAATTATATTCCTGAAGCCTCCATCGCGACCTTCCATCCGGGAAGGACAGCGAGAATTCTTTCAGGAGGAGAAGCGCTTGGCATCATAGGAGAAATCCATCCTGACGTAATGGACCAATACCATATCGATACAAAAGTTTATTGCTGTGAACTTGATTTTGCTAAGATCGCTGCAATTGCAAACAGAGTCCGTTATTACAGTCCTCTTCCGAAATACCCCGCGACTTCGAGAGATATCGCCTTGGTAGTACAAGACGAGGTACTTGTAAAAGACATTGAAGCAATTATCAAAGCTTCGGGAACCGAATTATTGGAGGATGTCGCTTTATTTGATGTCTATCGAGGAAAGCAGATTGCAGAAGGTCAAAAAAGCGTCGCCTTCTCCCTGACTTACCGAGCGAAGGATCGCACATTGACGGATGACGAGGTCATCAAGGTGCACAGTAAAGTCCTTTCTGCCTTAAACGACAGTTTGGGAGCAACGCTCAGAGAAATGTAATTTTCTTATGGGAAAGTGAATGGAGGTTTCAACCAAATGATAGAGCGAAATAAAGTCTCCGTCAGGATCTATGGACAGGAATTCATCATTTCGGGAGATACGCCGAGAGACCAAATCATCAAGATTGCCGATTACGTTGATCGAAAGATGCACGAATTGAACCAAGCAATGCCTGCAGGTCCGGTTTCCGCAATTGCTGTTCTTGCCGCCGTAAACGCAGCCGAAGATTATTTTAAAACCGTTCGGATTGTTCATGAACTGCAAGCAAAAAACCAGCAGCTGGAAAAAGACACGCAGCATTATGTGCAGCTTTGGGATGAGGCGAAAAGCAGCTTTCGCCAGTATAAAGACGATGCACAAGTCGCAATCGAGCATCGCGAGGAAACGCAGAGGCTTCTGAACGAAAAAACGAATGAATACAACGAGTTGCAAAAGCAATTCAGAGAGATCAGTGAAAGGGCAGAGATTCTTCAAAAAAAGAACGAAAGCCTCTTTAATCGCATGGAAGCACAAGAGGACGAAAAAGAATCCAGTTCTTCCATGATAAAAGAAATGGAAGCCAGATGCAGAGAACTTGAAGCTAGTTTCTTTGACCTGCAGATGGAAAATATCCAACTCAAAGGAGACTTGGATCGTTTGAAGAAGATCGTGGAACAAGATGAACGAGAAAACCTTTAAAGTTTTAGAATACCAAAAGATCAAAGATATGCTCATGAGCGAGGCGGCTTCCGTAATGACGAAAAAACGGATTGCGGAGATGTCGCCCTCGCTTGAGCTTACAGAAATTAAAGAAATGCAGGCGGAAACCACGGAAGCGGTTTCCGTTATTATGCATAAAGGAGCTCCTTCTTTCGGGGGCTTTTATGATATTTCGGGGGCAGTGAATCTTGCCTCAAAAGGCGGCGTTTTGATGATGAAGCAGCTCCTTGAGGTGCTTTATAATCTGCACACGGCGAGGCATGCTTCGCAATTTCTGCAAAGTGACTTGCCGCCGTTGCCGAGAGTCAGAGGGCTTGCGGAAGTGCTTTCTGTGCAGAAAAAAATCGAAGAGGAAATTGACCGTTGCATCCTATCAGAAGATGAAATGGCTGATTCGGCAAGTTCGGAGCTCAAGAGCATTCGTCGCAAAATTGCCTTGCAAAATGAAGCGGTCAGATCGAAGATGAACAGCATCCTCACTTCTGCAGATCAAAAAAATCTCCTGCAGGACTCAATCATAACCATGCGACAGGGACGCTATGTCATCCCCGTCAAACAAGAGCATAAACAAAAATTCCCCGGAATCGTGCATGATCAATCGGCAACAGGCGCGACTTTTTTTATCGAGCCGCAAGCCATCGTCGACATGAACAATGAACTGCGCGAACTGGAATTGGCAGAAAAAAAAGAGATGCATCGCATTCTTTCTGAGCTCTCGGCAATGGTTGGAGACGTAGCAGAAGAAATCAAAAACAACCAAAAAATCCTGGTAAAGCTTGATTATATTTTTGCCAAAGGGAAACTTTCTGTTCGAATGAAAGGGGAAGAGCCTGAAATGAACGCAGGTGGGCTGTTGCGCATCCGTGATGCAAGGCATCCCTTAATTGATCCGAAGAAAGTCGTTCCTGTCAGCGTGAGTATCGGAGCAGAGTATGACACGTTAATCGTGACCGGCCCCAACACCGGAGGAAAGACCGTAACACTCAAAATCGTAGGTTTGATGGTTTTGATGGCGCAATCGGGATTGCATCTTCCGGCTTCATCAGGCACAACGATGCCTATTTTCAGGCAGGTTTTTGCAGACATCGGTGATGAACAGAGTATCGAACAAAGTCTTTCAACATTTTCCTCTCATATGGCAAATATCGTCGAAATCGTGAAAGTAGCAGGAGAAGAAACTCTGGTTCTGCTCGATGAACTTGGTGCCGGCACCGATCCGACGGAAGGCGCGGCACTGGCTATTTCCATCTTAAACGATTTATATGGAAAAGGTGCCAAGACCTTTGCAACGACACACTATACCGAACTGAAGAAATATGCGATTTCTACTTATGGAGTGCAGAATGCCTCGATGGAATTCAACGTTGAGACCTTGTCACCGACCTATCATCTGACAATCGGTACCCCCGGCAAGTCCAATGCCTTTGAGATATCAAAAAAACTCGGACTCCCGAGTTCTCTGATTGAATATGCCCGAAGTTTGCTCGAACACAATGATATTGCCTTTGAAGACGTCATCACTTCCATCGAAAAAGACCGCAAAGCGGCCGAAGAGGAACGTGATGAAGCAATCGCACTAAAACGCGAGATTCTGAGAAAACGCGAAGAGATAGAAGCAGAGCGAGAAAAAATTGCAGAGCAAAAACGAACGCTGATTGCAAAGGCAAAAGAGGAAGCCAGAGATACGATTGCAGAAGCAAGGGAATTTGCTGAGCAAATCAAAAAGGAGCTCAGAGAACTTGAACGAAATCCGGATCCGGCAGATCGCAACAGAAAACAAGAGCAATTGCGTAAAAATCTCAGAGAAACAGGTGAAAAATACAACGAAAAAATAACACCGCCTGTGAATCTTTCCCCTGTAAAGCCGGCAGAACTTTCGCTTGGCGATACAGTTAAGGTTCTTTCCCTTGATCAGATTGGCGAAGTGATGTCCCTTCCCGATGATCGAAATGAAATCAATGTGCAAATCGGCTTGATGAAAATCAATGTCAATATCAAAAATGTCACTCGTATCAGCGGAAAACAAGCAAAGAAGATTCGAAAGAGCGGTAGCAGCGGTTTTGCTCAATCCAAGATTCGGGATATCGTTCCTTCTATCACCGTTGTTGGACAAGTTCTCGACGATGCGGTGATGAATGTCGATAAATATCTGGATGACGCGTATCTCTCGGGACTGAAGGAAGTCACCATCATTCACGGTCGCGGAGCGGGAATCCTTCGCGAAGGTCTCGGAAGGATGTTTCGCGAACACAAACATGTTGCAAGCTTTCGAAAAGGAATCTACAACGAGGGTGGAGACGGCGTTACCATCGTCACATTGAAATAGAAAACAAATGACAGGGGAGTGAAAAATGTATATAATAAGTGCATGTTTATACGGCGAAAAATGCAGGTATAACGGCGAAGATTTTAAATCCGATGCGGTGGATCAGTTGGTTTTGGGGCATACTTGCTTTGCGGTTTGTCCGGAAGTTGCGGGTGGTTTTTCTGTCCCGCGTCCGCCCGTGGAACTGTGTTCCGGCAGAGCTATCCGACCGAACGGAGAAGACGTAACGGATGATTTTCTAAAAGGCGCCGAAGCCACTTGGAATGAAATAAAAAACAAGCTTTCGGAGGAGGGGGAAACGGTTGAACTTGCCATATTAAAAGCAAGAAGCCCTTCCTGCGGATCAGGTACGATTTATGACGGCACGTTTAACGGAACGCGCGTCCCGGGAGATGGAATATTTGCCGCTTTGTTGAAGAAAAACGGCATCAAGGTGATATCAGAGGAGGATCTATAATGATAAATTTTAAAAGAAAGATTGCAGAATGTCTCGCGGCATCTGTTGAAGGCTTGCTTCTTGAAGAACTGGAAGCCATGATTGAAGTTCCGACAGATACTAAGCTCGGAGATTATGCATTTCCTTGTTTTCGTCTGGCAAAGGCGATGAGAAAGGCTCCGGCGGCGATTGCAAAAGACATTGCCGAAAAACTCCAAGAGAACGAGATTTTTTCAAAGGTTGAGCCGGTCAATGCCTACGTTAATATGTTTTTGAGCAGAGAGGCCTTCCTTTCGGAAGTTGTCACAGCTGTTTTGCAAGAAGGCTCGCGTTTTGGCGGCAGCGACATCGGCCAAAATCGAAAAGTCATCGTTGAGTTTTCTTCTCCGAACATCGCAAAGCCTTTTCACATCGGACATATCCGCAGCACCGTCATCGGAAATGCGATTTATAAATTATATGATTTTATCGGCTATGATACCGTCAGAATCAACCACCTCGGTGACTACGGCACGCAGTTTGGAAAAATGATTGTTGCCTATCGTCGTTGGGGAAACAAAGAAGATGTTGTAAACACACCAATCAAGAGCTTGCTTGCCTATTATGTGAAGTTTCATGAAGAAGCAGAAAATGATCCGAGCCTTGAAGATGAAGCGAGAGCGACCTTCACAAAGCTTGAAAAAGGCGAACCGGAGGAAACTGCTTTATGGCAATGGTTCCGCGAGGAGAGCTTGAAGGAGTTCAGCCGCGTCTATCAGATGCTTGGCATTGAATTCGATTCTTATGCGGGCGAAAGCTTTTATTCCGATAAAATGCAACATGTCATCGATATCATGAACGATAAAAAACTGATGGTCGAATCCGATGGAGCCCAGATTGTCGATTTGTCTGAGTACAATCTCTCACCGGCGCTGATTATGAAAAAAGACGGTTCGACACTATACATCACGAGAGATATCGCGGCAGCAGTCTACCGTAAGGATCACTATGATTTTTATCGCAACATCTATGTCGTTGCTTCTCAGCAAAATCTCCATTTTCAGCAGTGGATCAAGATTGTTGAATTGATGGGATTCCCTTGGGCAAAAGACTGCATCCATGTTCCGTTTGGGCTTGTCAGCCTTGAAGATGGTGTCATGTCAACAAGAGAAGGCAGAGTCGTGTTCCTTGAGGATGTTTTGAACAAAGCCGTGGAGCAGACAAGAGCAATCATAATGGAGAAAAACGTCAACACCGATAACGTCGATGTGACCGCCAAACAGGTGGGAATCGGCGCAGTCATCTTCAATGAACTTTCGAATAGCAAGATCAAGGATTATGTTTTCTCTTGGGACAAAGTACTTAATTTTGACGGAGAGACCGGTCCTTATGTGCAATATACTCATGCAAGAGCGGCCAGCGTTCTTCGTAATGCGGGCATCACGGAGGAGAATGCGGAAGCGAGCCTTGGTGACCCCAAAAAACTTGCCCTCGAATATATCAGCAGTGACAGTGCTTACGATCTCACGAGATTGCTTTATGCCTTCCCCGGCATTATCATTGATGCGGCGGAGCGTTATGAGCCTTCCATCGTGACAAGGCATATCGTGGATATTGCACAGTGCTTCAATCGCTTCTATCACAATGAACATATCCTTGTGGAAGACGAAAATGAAAAGAAAGCAAAGCTCGCTTTGACCTATGCGGCAAAGCAAACGATAAAAAATGGACTTCTTCTTCTTGGAATGGAAGCTCCGGAGAGGATGTAACAAATGAGATACAGCGGCAGCGTATATCGCCCCCCAAGTGAAGCAAACAGCCTGATTGTACAGGTCACTTTGGGTTGTGCCCATAATCAATGCACTTTTTGCAGTATGTATAAAGACAAACGCTTTTCAATCAGACCGGTCGAGGAGGTTCTTAAAGATCTTCGCTGGGCAAAAGATCATTACCGCAGTGTAGAAAAAATCTTTCTTGCGGACGGTGATGCTCTTGTTTTGCCAAACAAGACTTTGGTTCGAATTCTTGATGAAATCAAAACGCTCTTTCCCGAATGCAGTCGTGTCGGCATTTACGGTTCGCCGCAGGATGTGCTGAGAAAGACCCCCGAGGAACTCAAGGAGCTTTTAGACAAAGGAATCGGCATCATATATATCGGAGCAGAATCCGGAAGCGATAAAGTATTAAAGGACATTAAAAAAGGGGCAACGGCGGCAGAACTGATTGAGGCGGTCCAAAAGATTGAAGCCTCAGGGATTAAAGCTTCCGTGACCTTTATTTCCGGCATTGCAGGGAAAGACGGTTGGAAAGAACACGCGACAGAAACAGGGAAAATGATCAGTAAAATGCAGCCTTCCTATATTGGACTTTTGACTTTGATGATTGATCCTGCTGCAGAGATTTATCATGATATCAAAGCGGGAAAATTCGAGCTTCTTTCGGCTTATGAAGTGCTGATGGAAACAAAGTTGATGCTCGAAAACATTGATGTGACAAAGCGTTGTACCTTTCGAAGCAATCACGCTTCTAATTATCTGTCGCTTGCAGGTGATCTGCCGAGGGATAAGGAAAAGATGCTCAAACAGATCCAAGAAGCGGAGAAAAATTCAAAAATGCTTAAAGACGAAAGGTTTAGGATGCTTTAGTCATGAAAATCTTGCTCACGACCTTGAATGCTCGATACATTCATTCTAACCTTGCGCTCAAATATCTTTATTCTGTTGCGGCGCTCGTGAGAGATGCCATCGAGATACGCGAGTTTACCATTAATCAGGAGGACGACCTGATCTATACCGAGCTTATGCTTGAGGATAGTGATGTTTTGTGTTTCTCCTGCTATATCTGGAACATTGAGCGCATTTTGTATCTTGCAGATACGGTCAAAAAAGCAAGACCTGAGACAATCGTTATTCTTGGCGGCCCCGAAGTGTCCCATCGTGCGGAGCAAATTCTCAAGGATCATCCGGCAGTCGATATGATTCTCGCCGGAGAAGCAGAGGAGACTTTCCCCAAACTTCTTCGCGTTTTGTTTGAACAAGCCGGAGAGAATGAAAAATATGCAACAGAAGAAAACGGCAATATCATAACGGATTTTGAGAAAGCCTTAGGTTTTTACGGTATTGACGGCCTTGCGTTTCGTAATGAAGGGGCGGTAATCGTCAATTCGGCGGCGGCGACGGTCGATTTTCTGAAAGCTCCGTTTCCCTATCAACAACTGCCCTGTGAAGCAGATAAAATTGTGTATTATGAATCTTCAAGAGGTTGCCCTTTTCAATGCACGTATTGTCTGTCGTCGCTCGAACGCGGGGTCAGAGCCTTGCCAATCGAACGCGTCAAACAAGACATGCGATATTTCCTATATAAAGGGGTCAAACAAGTCAAATTTCTCGATCGTACGTTCAATTATGATAAAGAACGAGCGGCAGAGATTTTTCGCTATTTGATTGAAATCGATAATAAGACAATTAACTTCCATTTTGAGATGTGCGGTGAATTGTTTGACGAAAACTTGCTCGCCCTCGCAGAGAAGGCAAGACCCGGCTTGTTCCAATTTGAAATCGGTGTGCAAAGCACGAATCCCGACACAATTCAAGCAATCAAGCGGACTGCGGACTTTGGCAAACTTTCCGAAAACATTAAGCGACTTCGTGCGGCCAATAATATCCATCTGCATCTTGATCTGATTGCAGGACTCCCGTTTGAGGACATGGCAGGCTTTCAAAACTCTTTTAATCAAGTTTATGCTTTAGAACCACACGCTCTACAAATCGGGTTCCTAAAAATGCTTCCGGGCACCCCGATTCGAGCCAATGCAGAAGAATACGGCTATGTTTATCGAGAGAAAGCGCCCTATGAAATCATTTCAAACCGATTTCTCAAAGCAAATGAGATCCTTCAGATCAAAATGATAGAGACGGTGTTTGAATTGTACTATAACCGTGGAGGCTTTGGGGAAACCCTTGCCTATGCAATAAAAACAGAGGGAAACAGTGCCTTTGACTTTTTTGAAAGATTCTCCGTTTTTTATTATAAAAAAGGCTTTCAAAATCAACCGCAAAGCAAAGAAAATCTGTATCGCATCTTTGCCAATTATGCCGAAGAAAGAGAAAAAGAGCAGCCGGATACTTTTTTAGAGTGGAAGGAACTTCTCTTTCAGGATCTTGTGAAAACCATGAATCCTGATGCCGTGAAAAAATTTGTAAAAAAAGGCTGGGAGCTTACACTATGAAATCCTTCGAAAAAGACCGAGTTGCCGGCTACTTAAAAAAATACCTGAGGAATTTTGTCTTTGATGAGTTTTCCGCTTCCTATATTGAACGCCTTGGAGGCGCGGACTTTCTAAAGGGCGTTATGATTCCCCTCAGTCAAGAAGACTATGAAGCCTTTTGCGGCGGAGCGGGGCTTGCCCCCGAACGCATCGCTGAAAATATGAGCTATGTTATGGGCGGCGATCCAACGTTTAACTATGTACCGCAATATATTACGTATTTAAATCAGTTCATTAGTGAAAAAGCCATTGAAGGGATATTGGCAAAAGGCAGAGAACTCGTTGAACGCGAACGCTTTGAAGAGGCGGCAATCTGCTTCCGAAGCGTCCTCTTACTGAAATCAGACGAGAAAGAAGCGATGTATGCTTATGCGAGGGTTTGCAGAGAGCTATATCTTACAAGCGACGATCCGGAGTATGTTGGCAGATTCAAAGCAGAATCGATCGAATACTTTGAGCTTCTCACACAATTATATCCCCGTGATCCGGAAGCCTATTATTATTTAGGCTATGGCTACTTGAATCTCGGACTTTATTTGAAAACGGATCTTGTCTGGCAAGAATATCTGAAATTGAGTAAGGATGACGAAGATAAAAAAGAGATCCAAGAAAGACGAGAACAGCTCAAACAACCCATTGAAATCGAAACCGGCATCAACGCGGTACTTTCTTCGCGATTCGAGGAAGCAATAAAGATCCTTGAGCCGTATGCCAATCCGGAATCGAGATTTAAAGACTGGTGGCCACTCTCCTACTATTTGGGAGTTTCCTATTCGAGAAAAGGGGAGAACAAGCTTGCTCTTGCACAGCTGTTTAAGGTGCTTAGCCTAAACCCTTCTCACGTCGAGACCATGATAGAGCTTGCTAATCTATATGCTCTCGAAGACGACAAAGAAAATGAAATGAAGTACAGAAAAAAAGCCGAAATCATTCTCGCCAACTTAAAAGATGACGAGACGGCAGTTCAAGAAAAAGGGGAACAAAAATGAAACAATTAATGACCGGAAATGAGGCCATTGCCAGAGGCGCGTATGAAGCCGGACTGCTTTTTGCGTCAGGCTACCCTGGAACGCCAAGCACAGAAATCCTTGAGAATCTTGTGCAATACAAAGACAGCTTGTACTGTGAATGGGCACCAAATGAAAAAGTAGCATTGGAAGCAGCCCTTGGAGCTTCGATTGCAGGAGTCAGAAGTATTTCCACTATGAAACACGTCGGAGTCAATGTTGCAGCGGATCCGCTTTTTACAGCCGTTTATACCGGAATCAACGCCGGATGTGTTCTCGTCTCGGCTGATGATCCGGGTATGCACAGTTCACAAAATGAACAGGACAATCGCCATTACGCGACGGCATCGAGAATCTTGATGTTGGAGCCGACAAACAGCCAAGAAGCAAAGGAGTATACGAAGCTTGCCTTTGAACTCTCTGAGAAATTCGACACGCCTGTCATGCTTCGCGTGACAACAAGAATTTGCCACAGCAAGAGCATTGTAGAGTTTTCCGAGCGAAGTGAAAAAGCTCCAATTAAGTACGAAAAAAATATAAAAAAGTACGTGGCAACTCCCGCAAACGGAAAAATCATGCGTCAAAATCTCGAAAAGCGGATTGCTGCTATGGAAACTTATTCGAACACTTCGGGTATTAACGAAACAGAATATAACGGAAGTGAAATTGGTGTCATCAGCGCCGGTGTTGCTTATCAGTATGCGAGAGATGTCTTTGGACCGGACGCTTCCTACTTGAAAGTCGGGATGTCATTCCCGATGCCGATGGCATTGATTCGAGAATTTGCATCCAAGGTCAAAAAACTATACGTGATTGAGGAAATGGATCCGTACATGGAAAACGCCCTCCGTATCGCAGGAATCGAGTGCATCGGGAAAGAAGTGATTCCTAAAATGGATGAACTCAATCCGGATATCATTCGGGAGGCAGTCTTTGGGATAAAAAATGAGATGATGGAATCCCAAAAAGAGGCAGTGGTTCGCCCTCCGACTCTTTGTGCAGGTTGCCCTCACAGAGCCTTCTTCCATTTGATTAGCAAAAAGAAAAATGTCATGATTACCGGAGATATCGGTTGCTATACGCTCGGATCGGCGCCGCCGCTTTCGGCCATGGATACTTGTATCTGCATGGGTGCAAGCATCAGTGCTGCTCACGGAGCGGCAAAAGCCTTTGAAATTGCAAAAGACGACACCAAGGTAGTTGCCGTCATCGGAGATTCGACGTTTTTCCATTCCGGCGTGACAAGCTTGATGAATGTTATCTACAATAAGAGTGATTGCATGACAGTCATTTTAGACAATCGAATCACCGGTATGACAGGGCATCAAGAAAACCCAGGCTCTGATTATACGCTGATGGGCGAGCCGGCAACGGCTGTGGATATTCCTCTGCTATGCAAATCGCTTGGCTTCAAAGAGGAGAACGTTTATACCTTCAACCCCATGGATCTCGCGGAATCCCAAAAAGTGATTGACGAAGCCATGGCAAAGAAGGAAGCGACCGTCATCATCGGACGTTGGCCTTGTGCACTCAAAAAATTCACGGAAGAAGACAAGAAAGAATTTGATCTGCGACCGAAAAAATGTGTGATTGATGTGTCAAAGTGCAAGAAATGTGGGATTTGCGTTAAAACCGGCTGCCCCGCAATTCGTAATGCGGAGGAAGTTTCCATTACTCCTGCAGCATGCACCGGTTGTGGCTTGTGCAAACAGGTTTGCCCCTTTGATGCGATTACACAGGAGGATGTAAAATGAGTGATGTAAAAAATATATTATTGGTGGGTGTCGGTGGGCAGGGAACGATTCTTGCGAGCGAAATCCTCTCAACGGGGCTGATGGAAGCGGGATATGACGTCAAAATGTCTGAAATCCATGGAATGTCACAAAGAGGCGGCAACGTGAGCACACAGATCCGCTTCGGTAAAAAAGTAAATGCGCCAATCATCGGAAAAGGAGAGGCAGATCTTGTTGTCGCTTTTGAAAAAATGGAAGCGCTCAGATGGATTGAATACGTAAAAAAAGACGGGAAAATGGTCATCAATGACTACGAAATCCCGTCTGCCCCCATCCAGATGGGGCTTGTTCCTTATCCTGACGGCATTTTGGAAGAGTTGGCCGGCAAGCTTAAGACTTATGTATTTAAAGCGTCTGAAATCGCCGAAAAACTCGGGAACTCCAAGACGATGAACATCGTATTGTTGGGAGCTCTTGTGAAGGCGATGGATTTACCGGATATCAACTGGGAAGAAATTCTTCGAAAGAAAGTGAAACCGGCCTTTGTGGATATCAACATTGAGGCGTTTAGACTCGGTCAGGCTCAGGTGTAAAATATTCGTCGACCATTTGCTCCGCGATGCGCTGCAGATGACCGGCAAAAAAAGTGATACAAAGCAGATAAGGGAACAGATCTTCGGGTGTGTTCTCTTTTTCTTTATGCTCAGCCAGCTTAATTTTTTCGAAAAACTCCGACAGATAGTTAGTTAAGGTTTCACTTTCATGCGACTTAAAGGCAAGTGCTCTCTCGTAGGAATCACTCAACGCCTGGCTGTCAAAGGTCGGATCTGAGTAGAGCCGATCGAACACGGTCTTGATGTCTTGGATCGAAAGGCTGTTTTTCATCGCAAAAATGATGAGCATTTGCAGAATATGTTCTTTTGAATAGCGCTTGCCCTTCACCGGTTTGATCAAACCAGCTTTTCGATAGTTATGTATCATTGTGTTGGTAAGGATCTTATCGCTTTCGCGACGCTTATTTGGCGAATATTTGCCTTCCAAAAGGCTGATGATTTGGTCGAGGTACAAATCGATTGCCGGAAGATCAGAAGCATGGATATCATCATCATCTAAAACCTCAAATAAGAGGTCTTTTAATTCTTTCATCGTTTTTCTCCTTTTTGCTAAGCATGAGCTTGCTCCATTATATAAAAAAAATAAAAAATGCACAAGCAAGCTATTGCGATACAATCATAAAGTGATATAATAACCTTGTAATACGGTATTGATAACTACATTGCATTTTAAAAGGAGAGAGCCATGCCGATTTATTTCCGACAAGCCCGTGAACCGATGAACAGCTTCACTCATTTTATCGGTGCCTGTTTTGGGGCGATTGCAACGATTGTGTTTCCGCTTGTTTGGTGGGCACAGGGTGGGACAAAGCTACACACATTGATTGGTTCCATGATTTTCGGAATCTCATTGATTGCACTGTATACGGCAAGTTCCATTTATCATTATGTCAAAGCGGCTCCTCCGGTCATAAAAAAACTCAGAAAACTGGATCATGGAATGATTTTTGTCCTGATTGCAGGTACGTATACGCCGATTTGCCTCGGATTCATGAGTTTTCGGGATGCGGCACTTTTCCTCGGAATTATTTGGTCGGTCGCATTGGTCGGGAACTTAATTAAGATATTTTGGATGTCTGCGCCTCGCTGGCTCTCCACCGCATTATATTTGATTATGGGCTGGGCGATTGTCTTTGATTTAAAAGCATTCGTTGAGATACCGGCAGCCTGCCTTGCCTTGATTGCCTGCGGAGGGATTTCCTATTCTGTCGGAGCGGTGTTCTATGTATTGAAAAAACCGAATTTTTCTTTGTTTGGTTTTCATGAACTCTTCCACTTACTTGTAATCCTTGGTTCAGCATTTCACTTTGCCGCCGTCTTACTTTTTGTTCTTTGATTGCAGGATGATTCTATAAAAAATAACAGCCGCAACAGTTTGATCTTGTTGCGGCTGTTTTGTTGTGCTGCTTTTTTCGAGTTTCTAAAGGCGCCCGCTTTTAGTTTACGACACGGTATAAGATAACGGCCATCTCTGCACGGCTGACGGTACTCTTTGGATTGATTTTAGAGGCCGTGCCGTTGATGATTCCGGCTTTTACAAGTGTAGAAACCGAATTGTACGCATAACTTGAAATGTTGCTGGAATCTTTATAGGCCGCGAGATTGCTTGCAGTACCGGAGGGCAAGACCGTTCCTGTTGCAGTCAAGGCACGATTTACGAGAACCATCGCATCTTGTCTTGTCAAGGTTGCTTCCGGTTTGAATTTGCCGTCCGTTCCTTCTGCGATTCCCAAGGCTTTTGCAGCGGCGATTGCTTCATAATAGTAGCTGCTTTTTGATACGTCCGAGAAATTCGTGCTTGCACTTGTTGATTTGAAACCTAAGGCGCGATAGAGCATCAGGATGAAGTCACCGCGTTTGATTTTGGAAGCAGGATTGAATTTCTTGGCCCCTGTACCCGCTACATAGCCGGCCTTGTAAAGGGAATCGATATAGGTTGCGGCCCATGAGTAATTCGAATCGACATCACTGAAATACGCTGATGTGGCAACCGGCGTCACCGGAACAACGGCGGTGCCTTTGACGGTGACATTGATTTTCCCGGTGAAGCTTTCGCCATCTTCATCATAACCCGTATACGCAATCGCAAATGTTCCCGTGTAGTCCTTTGCAGGGACCAAGGTGATGCTCGAAATCCTCGGCGAGGAATAGGCATAGTATTTCGTTGAAGAGGCTACTTTTGTTGTATAACTGTTGGCAGAGGTATAGTCAGTGTAAAAAACTCCGTAAGAAGAGGAGGGCAGCGTAAACTTAATATAATCAAGATCGTCACCAACTGCTTTCTGACAAGCCGTTTTAAAATCACTTACGATCAATTGGAAATTAGTGTTTTGTTTTGTTGTGTAGTTGATATCGCTCGCGGTAGTAGAACCGGAACCTACCGTTATTTTTACGGTTCCGTTTTGTTTCGTTCCCGCGTCACTGTATGCGGTATAGTCAATCGTGACCGTTCCGGAATAATTTGATTTCGGAACAAAGGTTACTTTCTTTAAGTAATCCGAACTGGAGTAATAGTATTTTGTTGAGGCGCTGACCTCGGTTTGTTTGCTGTTTGAGGTGTCGTAATTATAATAAAGAATGCCCTGAGAAGATGAGGGAAGGGAAAATTTAACATAGTTAAGCTTTTCCTTCGTTTGATTCTTACAAATATCATAGAAATCATCATCATCAAATGTGACGGCTTTATTGAGATCTGTTTTATAAGTGATGGTGGTAGAAGTCGTGCTTCCTGTTCCAACTACCATTTTGATTTTTCCTGTGAAAGAACCACTGGCACCGCGGCCGGAATATGTGATATAAAAAGTTCCTTCATAGCCCGATGCCGGTACGAAAGTCACATCCGAAATCGATGGATTATCATCATAATAGTATTTTGTTGAAGCGTCAATTTTTGCCTGAGAAGAAGCGGAGTAATTTTCGTAGAGTCTTCCCTCGGATGTCGAAGGAAGTGTAAATTTGACATAACTCAGAGTACCTTTTGAACCGGCTTTGCTGACTTTGTTGAAATCATATTCGTCAAACTTTACTTCTTGATTTTCTTTTGTACTGTAATTGATGGTACTCACATCATTAGTATCCGAAACAGTGATTGTAACGACGCCGCTGTATGTTTTGTTCGTTGCATCCAAAGCAGTATAAGAAAGATTGAAACTGCCGCTGTAATCATCTGCAGGGACAAATGTGACACTGCTGATGGAGGGTGAAGTATTGTAATAATATGCGGTAGAGGCTTTTACTAAACTTCCGTAATTTGAAGAAGAAGTATAGTTATAATAGAGCGTTCCGTAGCTCGACTTGGGAAGGCTGAATTGTACATACTGTAAAGCTGTTTTTGTATAGTTTACGCAGACAGTATAGAAGTCTGAGGTGTTAAAGGTTTTTGCCTCGTTTTCATTTGTTTTGTAACTAATGACCCCTACTGTCGCATCGGGAACGTCGTTAACCGTGAATGTGATGCTCGACGTATAAGCATTGTCGTTTCCGGATACAGCCGCGGTATAGCCTAATGAAAAACTGCCGTAATAGTCTTTATAGGGTGTAAAAGTGATACTTGTCGCAGGATAAGCGACGCCAGCCGCTACTAAGGTCGAACCTGAATAAAGGTTTCCTTGAGAAGTCGGATGTGGAAGCGAAGAAAACTTCACCGTCGTGATATCCTTTCCTGTAACCTTAAGGGATATCGCGTTAAATTCAGCAAAGCTAATGGCGCGTGAAACGTCTTCTTGTGTTGTGACCTTTAAGACGGTCGGTGAGGCGGGAGATACGGTGATATTCAGTGTAACCTCGTCGCCGACGCCGTCGTTGTCGCGGTCAATAAGCTTATTGCTCGCGTCATAAGCAGTCACCTTGTAGGGCCAAGTGTCTGGCGAAGAAACAGTGGGAATAAAACAGAGGTTTTGGCTACTGCTACTGGTAATTTTTGTTGTGGAGGTAAGATCGGCGCCATTTAGTTTCAAACTGCCAAAGCTTGGATCTGCTCCGGAAATGGAAATAGAACCGATGGCCGGTCCATCATTTACAGTATACATTGCCGAAAAATCTGAAAAACTAATAGGGATGGAGTCGAAGCCGACACCACTTTTTGTTACTGTTCCACCGAAAGTAGGCTCAACACGAGCCGCTTTTTGAACGATTAGAGTATAATTTGTACTATAGCTTGGAGGATTTGAAGAAATCGCGGGGTCCGCGGAGTTAACATCTGCGATGTACTGATAACTCACGTTCATCGTGATTGACCCGCCGCTTGAAGATATTGTCGAGCCTCCCGGCGGAAAGCTTATAATAACAGAAGTATAGGTCGAAGTGTCGAAGGCTCGGTTAAGTCCCGAGTCAAAATCAATAGTCGTAGCATACGAATAAGGAATTGTGAAAGTGGCGGTTTTGTTGCTGTTGTCTATAACAGCAGACCCTATCCCGCTACGACTAAGACCTGTTAGGACCGGCTCGTCATTGCTACCTGCCGCGAAGGCAGAGGCGGGGATCAGCGTAAAGGCCAGAAGAACGGCCAAGGTGATCGACAAGCACCTTTTTGATAATTTTTTCATTGTGATATCCTCCCAGATATTTTAATATAAATGCAGTATTTGCAAGCTTTACAACTCATACCTACATCATAACAGTCTTTCCTATATAATAGTATGAAATCTCTATGACATTTTTATGAAATTATGATAACAAATATAGCAATAAGGGAACTTTTTTGGAAAAACTCCATACAAAAAACCGACAAAGAGAAAAGTGACTTTGAATAAAAGAAGACTATTATTGGGTTTCGCAAAAAATATATTTCCTCCCCCGTTTTTATTTCGAGAATAATGGAATATATATATACATGGGGGAGCTCGTGAAAGGCATGGCAAAAGTACCTGCCTCGAGCAAAGAAAATGGAAATCAAAGAAAATGAACTGAACATCATTATAAAGAACAACCTTGTTAGCAGGACGTTGGGAAAAGAAAACCCAGTGGCTGAGGCTGTGGAAGTCATACATATTCCCACCGGTATGCGGGCGGAATCCTTTAGTTTGAGTACTGTTATGGCAAATAAAGCGAGGTGCATGGAGAATCTTTCCATTATGCTCAAATCGGTTCCGAAAAAACCGGTTGCATTCACCTCGGGAAACAGCAGAGACCCGTTGACCTTGCGTTGTGGTGCTTGTGGTCAAGAAATCCTCGCGGCACATTATTACTGTCCGCAGTGTGGGCAAGCCATTTTGAAAACAAGAGAGTAAGAACGGAGACGGGCGTATGTAATGTACGCCCGTTTTTTATTTGCGATGTTAGCTACTCGAAATGAAAAAAACAAAGGAGTTTTTTCTGTGTGATTAAGTCACAGAGGAAAGTGGGTATAAGCGTATAATTGAGTCATAAATGTTTATTATTGTGAAATAACTTATTACCGTGAAGGAGATAATACTATGGCAAATAAAGTGTTGATTATTGGTGGAGTAGCAGGCGGAGCAACCGCTGCCGCAAGACTCAGAAGACTCGATGAGACTTCTCAAATCACTATTTTAGAAAGGGGAGACTATATCTCCTATGCAAATTGTGGATTGCCCTATCATATCGGCGGAGTCATCAAGGAAAGGGAGTCCTTGCTTCTTCAAACTCCCGAAAGCATGAAAAGCAAATTTGATATCGACGTAAGGACTGGGAATGAAGCCTTGTCAATCGATAAAGAAAATAAAATCGTGACCGTGTTGAATAAAAAGACTGGGGAGCAGTATCAAGAACAGTACGACACCCTGTTGATTGCTACCGGTTCTTCTCCTTTGAAACCACCTATTCCCGGAATTGACGGCCCCGGGATTTACACCCTTTGGACGATTCCGGACACCGATCAAATCAAGGAATTTGTCATGACAAAAAAACCAAAACGCGCCGCAGTCATCGGCGGAGGTTTTATCGGCCTCGAGATGGCTGAAAATCTTCACAAAGCTGGCTGCAAAGTTACTGTAGTTGAAATGCTTGATCAGGTCATGGCACCCATTGATTATGAAATGGCGCAGCTTTTGCACGAGAATATGAAAATGAATGATGTAGAGCTTGTGTTGAAAGACGGAGTAAAATCTTTTGAACAGCAGGACGGTGTTACAGCCATTCACATGCAAAGCGGGAATACCTTGCTGGCTGATCTTGTCATTCTTTCGATTGGAGTCAAACCCAACAGCCAACTGGCAAAAGAAGCGGGACTTGCGCTAAATGAAAGAGGCGGAGTGATTGTCAGTGATGATATGAAGACCTCTGATTCAAATATTTATGCCGTGGGAGATGTGATTGAAGTCGAAGATTTGATTTCGAAGAACCGCACCATGGTACCATTGGCAGGCCCGGCAAATAAGCAGGCGAGAATCTGCGCAAATAATATAGCAAGAGACCATGGCCTTTTGGATGGAGAACGCGAAGCATACAAAGGAACCCAAGGCACCTCGGTTGCACAGGTATTTGACCTCACCGTTGCCTCGACCGGAGCAAATGAAAAAACATTAAAAAAATGGGGAAAAGAACTCAATAAAGACTACTATGTGGCGTTGATTAACCAAAAATCGCATGCCGGCTATTATCCCGGAGCAACCCCACTTACCTTGAAAATGCTGTTTAGCCCCGAAGGAAAAATCTTTGGTGCACAGATTGTCGGACAGGAGGGTGTCGATAAACGCATTGATACCATCGCTTCCACAATCCGTCTCGGTGGGACCGTGCAGGATCTTTCGGAGCTTGAGTTGGCATATGCGCCCCCTTATTCTTCGGCGAAAGATCCGGTCAATATGCTTGGTTTTGTCGCAGGAAATATCCTTGACGGCTTAGTCAACTTCTGTGCATGGAACGAAATCGAGTTGCTTCAAAAAGCGGAAGACAAGGATTATATGATTCTTGATATTGGGGAAGCAATGGAGCGAATGGCCTTCTTCATTCCGGATTCGTATCATATCCCGCTTGGACAACTGCGCGATCGCTTGGGTGAGCTTGATAAAGAAAAAAGGATTATCGTTTATTGCGCGATTGGTGTTCGTTCCTACAATGCGGCCAGAATATTAGTAAACTCCGGATTTAAAAGAATTGAAGTTCTTCCGGGAGGAAGCAGTTTCTACAAGTCGGCATACCACGAAACGCTTAGCGGCGACGCACCCGCTTTTAGCGATGGTGAAGGAGGAATGACAATGGATGAAATCAAAGAGCCCGCGGGTAACGATATCAAAGCAGAAATGGACTTGAGTAAAGTGGTCGCAAAACAGACACTTGATTGCAGCGGTTTGCAGTGTCCGGGTCCTATTATGAAGGTCTATGAGAATATTAAAAATTTGTCTGACGGTGATATCCTTCAGGTTTCGGCGACGGATATGGGTTTTGCCAGAGACATTGATGCTTGGTGCAAGCGTACCGGTAACTGTCTCTTGAAATCAGAGAGAATCGGGAAAGAAAGCGTTGTCTATATCCAAAAAGGCTTGGGCCCAGGCGTTAAGGCGACCGGCGAGGGAAACAAGGAGATGACGTGCATGACAGAATTACCGCAAGGCAAAAATATCATTGTCTTCAGCGGTGATCTCGATAAACTTTTGGCCTCCTTTATCATTGCAAACGGAGCTGCGGCGATGGGAAGACCGGTTAGTATGTTCTTTACCTTCTGGGGTCTGAATGCACTCAGAAAACCACAAAAACAAAGTATTAAAAAGCCTTTAATCGACAGAATGTTTGCCATGATGATGCCCAGAGGTTCTGAAAAACTCACACTTTCCAAGATGAACATGGGAGGAATGGGCACGATGATGATGAAAAAAGTGATGCACGACAAAAATGTGGATTCTCTGGAGACCCTTATGAAACAGGCAATGCAAAATGGAGTCAAATTAGTAGCTTGCAGCATGTCGATGGATATCATGGGAATCACAAAAGAGGAATTGATCGACGGAATCGAGTACGCCGGTGTTGCTACGATGCTTGGAGATGCTGAAGAATCAAACATGAGTCTTTTCATTTAATCAAGATAAGAATTGAAACCACAGAGAATGTCGGATATAATTAAAAAAGATAAAAGAATGGACGAAAAGAAAGCTTAGATAAACGAAACTGGCCCAAAGAAGCAGCATCTGACGAAATACGGAGGTTATGAATATGTCAGCAAGTTTTCGCGAAGCACTGATTGGAGCATGGGAATTAAAAGAGTATAGCATACCGGATACAGTGAATAAGGGAGAAAAATATTATCCCTTAGGGAAAGACGCCAGCGGTTTTATTCTTTACACGCCCGACGGATATGTTTCAGCACAAATGATGGCATCCGGTCGCCCTGTGTACGCAAGCGGCCGTCTGCATAGCGGCACGATAGACGAAATGGCACAGGCCGCGAAGGGATACATGGCGTATTCCGGTCGATATGAAATCGATGAAGAAACCAAGACGCTGACTCATCATATGGATGTCAGTATGAATCCAACTTGGTTAGGTCAAGCACAGCAACGTTTTGTCAAATTGGAGGGTGATACCATCACCATCACCTCTTCGGCAAATAATGCGGTATTGGTTTGGAAACGCGCAGAAGACAACGCTAAGAAGTAGTGAAAGGGGAAAATGATCATGTTATGGAAATGTAGTGTTTGCGGTTATCTCCACGAAGGTAACGAAGCCCCCGAAGTTTGCCCAAAATGCGGAGCACCAAAAGAAAAATTCGCGGCGTTAAGCGATGAGGACGCAAAAAAAATCTTTGCCGCCGATCGTACCAATGATATCCATATGGAAATCATAAAGCTCGCGATGAGAATCAAAGATCTCGCAAGAGAGGGAATTGAGATTAATTTGGATCCTCCTTGTGTTGCCTTGTTTAAACAGGCTCATGATGAGGCATGGATTATCAAACAGCGCAGCAAGGCCGAGATTGAAGGCCACGTTAGCAGAGGAAAATGGTAATATAAGATAAAAAAACAGAGAGGCAAGCGCCTCTCTGTTTTGCGTTTCTTTGATTTGTAGATTTTTACTGCTAAGTAAGGGGAGGGCATAAACCCAAGATGCATCATGTTTATATACTGTCGTGTGCCGACGGAAGTTTTTATACCGGCTGGACGACCGACTTAAATCAAAGATTACGGACGCATAATGCCGGCAAAGGATCAAAATATACGCGAAGCAAACTTCCTGTTTCCTTGGTTTATTATGAAACCTTCGAAGATAAGGGCGCAGCGCTGAAACGAGAACATGCCATCAAGCGATTATCCCATGTCGAAAAATCAGACCTGATCAAAACGTAGAGAGTAAATCTTTTTGTCCGTTTTTTCGTTTTCGGAGACATCTAAGACAGCCGCATACTCTGCCGCATTTGTCATCACGTGGCAAGTAAAAGCAAATTGGATTGCGATAGCAAGTGCTTCAATGAGGAAGGAATCCGTCGCCAGTTTGAGTGCGGCTTCATGATCCGGTTCTTCAAAGACCGCAGCCACGGGCTGGTAGGCTTCAGGGGCCGACATGATCGAAGCTAATTTTTCTTCGTAGGAGTTGAAATTTCCTTCGTATTTATCGTGTAAGGCGCCGAGAATAAAGGTATAGGAGGGGTGGTAAGGATTGCAATAAGCGCGCCCTCCGGTGAATGCGGGCATCATGTACTCGCCCTTTTTGTCATAAACGGCATCGATAGCAATCGACCGTCCCGGGATTTCACAAGACCAGACCCAGTCATAATTGATGAAGTCACCGATTTCTTCGGCCATCATTTTATGCTGCGCATCGGTCGGATAATCGTAGCAGGTAAATGTGATTTTATCGTCTTTGTCTTCTACGACAACTCTTGTTTGTAAACCCAAGCCTAAAGTGAGTTTCATGCAGACTCGATCAAACATTTTTGGCAAAGGCATCTTCAGCCCCTCGATTTGACCGCGTTGCACCGGATCATCAGAATCTAATTTTGTCTTCCAAACGGGGGAGGCAGTAAATCGGGAGTCTTCTTTTCCCGTCGAAAAAGCACTTTCAATATTTCCCATCACGACAGCCAGATCCAATAAAGAAATCTCATCCATCGCGTCACATTCAGCTAAGCTTGGTTTTTGGAATGTCGTTTCGCTTTGTTTTTGTGTCATAGTATAATTCCTTTCAGATTGGAGAGCCTGTGCTAATATTTGTCCTTTACTCGGTCAATCAGTACGCTTTCAGGGGTTTTCCCCGGGTTGATAATAGATAAAACGGTTCTCCAACCGGTTTCGTAGTTTATCATTACTTTGCAACATTTTCCCTGACGGCAACGTGCGGGGACTAATTTTGCCTCGTAACCCTTGCTTGTGGTAAATTCTGCCATGTCGGTTCTCCTTTGTTTTCGAAGTCTATTTCTTTATTATAAAGAGAAACCCGACGTATTACCAACAAAATCTTTTGCGCTGCGGAGTTTTTAAAGCCTTTCTTCTCTGCGAAATGTTTTGGATTCCATTTAGATGGTATAATTTTCAAAAGCGAAGGAAACGGCGGCATCATAAAAATGCCCCGATTTCAAAAGGACAAATAGAGAAAGCGAGGTTGTTTATGGACAATCTGCCTGTTGTTTT